>CAMBEY010000053.1 GCA_945865705.1 Candidatus Sulfopaludibacter sp. SbA3 | reverse complement strand
CCATTGTGATGGTATGGCTTGTTGAAGTCCCAAAGCCGCTTGGCCCATCCACCGCCGCCCACCAGCGACCAGTCCTTGGTCTTGATCTGCTGCCAAACTTCCGCCGCCAGCCGCGCCGTGCTGATGGGGCTTGCGTCCCAGGCAAACGCCGCTTCCTGCTTGGTGCGCTCCATCGCCACGCGATTGGCCTCGGCGATCTTCTTGCCGCGAGCCTCGAAGAAAATGCGGCGGTCAGGCGTGATGAGCTTCTTCACCGCTTCGATCAACGCGGGCAGAGTGGCCTCGGCGTCGGCGGCCATGGCGATGTCCACTTCGCGCATGCGCTGGAAGTCCTGATAGTTGCTCTTGGTGAAGAGGTCCGTCGCGGAGATGGTGATGACCTTCACGCCTGCCTTGGTGTTCGACGACGCGGCGCGATGCAACTGATCGCGCATGGAGTTCGTCGCGCCCCAGATGTCGGAGTGCTCCAGCGCGAGGATCACGTCGGCGTTGCGCACATTCGCGCCTCCGGCAAGGGGATGCCGCGAGGGGAAGTTCACGCGCCCGCCGCCGTCGTTCACGGCGGCTTGTAGCGTCTCGGCCAACTCCACCAGCAACTCGGCGCCGCGCGGCGTGCGCGCAACTCGATCCGCCAGGATCACCGGATACTCGGCATTCACCAGGAGCTTGGCCGCCTCGGCCACCGCGCCGGTATCGCCTTGCGGCGGCGACGGGATGGTCAGTTTGGGGATACGAATCTTGAGGCCGGGATCGATCGGCTTCTCTTGCAGATCCGAGTCGGCCACAATCGCAACGGGGCCCATGGGCGGCGTCATGGCCAGCTTGTAGGCGCGCACGGCGGACTCGGCAAAATGGGTCAGCGAGACGGGCATGTCGTCCCACTTGGTGAAGTCGCGGACCATCGCGGCGCAGTCCTGCACGCTGTGGTACCACTCGGCGCCGGGCCTTCTCGTTGCCGCGTCAAAACTGTTGCCCAGAATCATGTAGACCGGCACGCGGTCGCAGTAAGCGTTGTAGATGGCCATCGCGGCGTGCTGCAATCCCACCGTGCCGTGCGCGAAGATCAGCATGGGCTTCCCGGCGATCTTGTAATAGCCGTGCGCCATGGCCACCGACGATTCTTCGTGGCAGCAGGTCAGCCACTCGGGCGAGACGTTCTTGCCGTAATTGATAAGCGATTCCTGCAGGCCGCGAAAGCTGGAGCCGGGGTTGGAGGCAGCGAACTCGAAGTCGAGCGTCTTCAGCACGTCAGTCATGAAGTCCGCTCCGCCGCGCTGGCCGATCAACACTTCGGCGTGGTCGGCGGCATCGACGGCAGGCCCCGCCGCGGGCTTGGCGGCCACTTGCGCGGCTTGCTGCGCGCTGGCCAGCGTGGATTGCGCGACCATAGCGGCGGCACCGCCAGCGGCCATTTTCAGAAAGTCGCGCCGGTCGTTAGAGTTCTGAGCGCCGTTCTGCGGAGTCGGCTGCGCACTATTCTGGGGCACACCCGCGCCTTCATTCTTGCCTGCTTTTTCCTTCATGGGATTCACCTTTCCTATGCTCACATTCGGCGGTCGCAATCAAGTTGCCAGTGAGCCGATGTTACTGAACGTAAAGGCCGCTGTCAATAAATATAGGGAGAAAAAATAGGCGGAAAAATTGGGTGAGAAAAGTGTCGGCATCCTGAACGCAGGCCCGGAGGGCCTGACTGTGAATAGCCGTAGGTTTCAACCTACGGTTCGCGGTTCATTTCAACATTTGTGTGCAACCCCGGGTAGGGGTTGACCGCCGCCTGAATAGGTCCGGCCCCGTCAGGGCCGGTTGCGTGGTGGGTGTCGTCAACCGTAGGTTTCACCTACGGCTATTCACGGTGTGGCCCTCCGGGCAACTGAGCAAGGAACCTCGATGCACCGTGATTTCTAGGGCGAGGTTAGTGGGCGAGAACTGCCGGACTTGAGGTCGCGGATCAACTTCTCGAACTCCTTCACGTAGGTGTCGTGGTCGGTTTTCCAAGGGGTGAAGTCCGGGATGTAGTATTCACGGATTTCCTTGGCGGAATCTTTGCCGATATCCGCGTCGAATAGTTTCCATTTCTTGATTTCTTCGAAAGGCATGAGCCGAACAGGGAAGAGTACTTGCCTCTCCTCCTGACCTTCTCGTTTTCGCGCTTTGGCAATCTCGGCCTTCACCCATTCGCTCTCCATGCTGTCCGGAGAAAGTATTAAGAGCAGCTTTTCGTGGATGCGGATGGCCGCATCGATCTGTTCTTCAAGTTTTCGGCCTCCCTGGGCATCGTGGGGCGCGAACCAGCACCGCACGCCTTTGTTCTGCAAATCCGCATGGAGCCTCTCCGCAAATTCCTGATCTTTTGTCGAATAGCTGATGAAGCAGGAGTAGTACTCGATAGCCGTCCCGACAAGCGATTTCATGTATTCGATGAAATTGTCAGGTACACCCGCGCCTCGCAAAAAGGTTTCAGGAATGTTTCCGCCGGAGCGATAGATGGTGTCAATTCCGATGCTTGATGGCCCGCGATGATCTATAGTTTCGAGTCCCTTGACGGAACTAAGGTCGTTGTCTGCGAACGTAGTATACCCAACACAAACCCCGGTGAGGTCCGTGTCGGTGAGGTCCGCGTGGCTGAGGTTCGCGCCGCTGAGGTCTGCGTCGGTGAGGTTCGCGCCGCTGAGGTTCGCGCCGCTGAGGTCCGCGTCGGTGAGGTTCGCCCTGCTGAGGTTTGCGTTATAGAGGACCGCTCCGTTGAGGACGACTCCGTGGAGGTCCGCCTCGACGAGGTTTGCGCTAATGAGGTTCGCCTCGCGGAGGTTCGCCGCGCGGAGGTTCGCCCCGCTGAGGTTAGCCCCGCTGAGGTTAGCGTTATAGAGGACCGCTCCGTTGAGGACGGCTCGGTGGAGGTCCGCCTCGACGAGGTTCGCCCCGCCGAGGTCCGCCCTGCGGAGGTTCACCCTAACATCGGCATTTTCTGCCTTCCATCGATTCCACGTTGCGACGTCTTGCTGGAGCAATGAAAGCTGCTTTGAGTCTGCCACGGCTAGTCCTCCGGCTAGATTCCCAACTCCGTCGCCACCGCGTCCGCCAACGGGGCGAGCGTGTCGTAGTCGAACTTGAAGTGGATGCCAGCCGCCTCGAATAATTCGGGCAGGGGGCGCGAGCCGCCGAGAGACAATGCCTGGCGGTAGCGGCGCACGGCGTCGGGATAATCTTTGCGGCTGCGCTGCCACACCTGCAACGCGCCGAGTTGCGCGATGCCGTACTCGATGTAGTAGAACGGGACTTCGAACAGGTGCAATTGCTGATGCCAGCGGTAGGCGCGCTGCTCGCCAAATCCGCTCCAGTCGATGATGGTGGAGAAGCGGGAGTAGGTTTCGATCCAGGCTTCGCGGCGCTCGTCGCGGGAGTGGGTGGGATTGGTGTAGGCCCAGTGCTGGAAGGCGTCGATGACGGCGATCCAGGGCAGCAACGACACGGTCTCTTCGAGGCGGCTCAAGCGCGCGCGCTGCAACTCCTCGGGGGTCTTGTAGAACACGCCGAGGTGCGGGAGCGCCAGCAGCTCCATGGACATCGACGCTACTTCGCAGAACTCCATCGGGGCGTGCCGGTAGTGCAGCACGTCCAGGTCGCGCGCGGCGATGGCGTGGAAGGCGTGCCCGCCCTCGTGCAGCAGCGTGCGCACATCGTCGTCGCGCCCGGCGGCGTTCATGAAGATGAACGGCACGCGGCGTTCTTCGAGTGTGCTCTGGTAGCCGCCCGGCGCTTTGCCTTTGCGGCTTTCGAGGTCGAGCAGCTTCTCTTCGGCCATGAAGCGGAACTGCGCACTCAACTCCGGATCAACGCGCGTGAAGATATCGGCCACTCCCGAGACCAGGTGCGCGGCGTCCGCGAAGGGCCGCAGCGGCGCACGGCCTTGCGGATCGACTTTGGTGTCCCACGGACGCAGCGCGTCGCCCTTTTTATCAAGGCCCATTTGCGCGCGCCGCTTCTCATGAATTTTCCTGACCAGCGGCAGAATGGCGCGCTCGACGCCGGAGTGAAACTCGAAGCAGTGCTCCGGCGTGTAATCAAAGCGCTGCTTGGCCTCGAAGGCGTAATCGCGATAGTTGGCGAATCCCGCGTTGGTTCCAATACGGTGGCGCAGCCCGATCATCTGGTCGTAGAGCGTCTCCATCGCTTCGCGGTCCTGCAAGTAGCGCGCCGAAATTTTCTCCCAAGCCTGCTGGCGCAGTGGGCGGTCCGTGCCGTCCATGAACTTCGAGGCCTGCGGCAGCGTGAGTTCCTTGCCCTCCATCTCGACGGTCATCGCGCCGACAAGCTTCTGATACTCCGCGCCGAGCAACTGGTCCTGCGTTTCCAACGGGATGTTCTCTTCGCGGAACAGCTTGATATGGTTCTCGACCATGCGGTCCATCAAGGCATAGTGCTCGCGCGGCAACTCCAGCCGTCGTGGATGTTCCAGATACGCCTTCTCCAACTCCTGATCAATGGGTTTGACGCGCGGCTCAATCTCTTCGATGAAGTGCTTGAAGGCCGCCTCGTGCTCGGCGTCGTCAGTTTGGAGCGTCATGTTGATGTGGCGGCGCGCGCCTTCTTCGTTGATGATGGCCCATAGTTCAAAGTAGTCGGCGAGCCACCGCTCGAGTTCGGCTGAGGACTGTGGACGGCGATCACGCAAGGCGAGAAAGAGCGGCTCGACCTGCACCCAGTCGCCGAGGTTGGCGTCCTTGGGAACGAAGCGGCGCGGATAGGCCCGCTGCGGATCGAACGGCGCGATGGACGGTGCGGCAGCTTGCGTCATGTGGGGAACCTCCGGCGGAACACTTCGTCGATGATCTGATGCCAATCCGATTTTAGCAGGGGATGGTCGCATCGAATAGGTCTATGGCTGGCCGAATAGCAGGCCGATGGCAGAGCGATGGCGGGAAATAATGCGCGAGGAGGCGAATTGGCAGGGGTGGCTGCGGCCCAGTCCGACGCGGAAACAAATCTCCGCGGTGGGTACAGCACGGGCCGCAGGATTGGGAGGGATTCCCGGCCGAGCCGGCCGCGGACTGGCTTGCGCCAGATCGTGGGCGGCAGGGCAGGGAACTTCTGCGGAACACTGGTGCGGAACACTGGTTGACTTCATACGCGGCTGCCGTCCTGACCGGATACGTCGGTTGGAGGCAGGAATCAGTTAAATTTTGCGCGCCGCTAAATTTTGCTCGTTGACGCGATGATCAAACGGGCGTGCAATCGTTCCAACTTTGCGGTTTTGTCGGAATCGTCGGAAGAATCCAAATTTGCGGGAAAGTCGGGAAAAATCATCGGTGAATCTGTAAGTGTGTAGTTTGGTGAAAACCGCAAATTTTGGAAATTTGTCATGTCCTGCTCGCCTGCCTGATTGTGGTTTTCCGCAGTCGGCTGGCTGGTGGGCTGGGCGCTTTCCTCGATCACAAGATCGGCTGCGTCGTTGGCGGGTTGCTCCGGAGCGCTGGCTGGGTTGCTGGCTTCGATGCGGTCAGGCGGGGCCGCGTTGCGTTGAGCGGTGGCCTCGAATCCCACGGTGCGATTGCGGCCCGCCTTGCGGTCCTTTACCGGCGAGCGCAGCAAGAGCAATACACGCACCATGCGCGGATCGGGAGAGACAGGCAGGTCGCCAGTGAGGTCGCCATCGAAGGTGAAGACGGGTAGTCCGCCGTTGTCCACGCGTTCAGCGATGGTCTCATAGGTGGCGGGCGGCACGGAGCCATCCGAGTTTTTGGTTACCGCGCTGCGCTGGAGGCTCTCGCCTTGCAGGCGATACTCAATGCGCTCGACCGCGCCATCGCTATCGAGGTCAGCCTCGAAGACGATCTGTGCGCCGGTGGCCAATAGGAACGCGCTGGCCGCGACACGATTGGAGTTGGTGAAGTTGAGCGCGGCATCGTGCGTGTCCGCTGGCAATGCGGGGGATCCGGCCAGGCGTACCTCCGCCGCAATTTGATCGACGGTCTCGCGGCCATCGAGCACCATCTGCCGATAGATTTCCTCGTTGGTCGAGCGGCTGCCGTTCTTCTTGTTGACCAACGTCATCACGCCCGTTGATACAAAGGTGAATAGAGAAGTAACTAGAAGCACTTCTCCCATGGTGAATCCGCGCTGCGAAGTTCGTTGCATACTTTCCTCCACGGCCTGGTTCAGGCGGGTACTGGTTCGCTCGTGAAACGCCCCGATGTCGTTGGCCGGAACGAGTATCCGCTGCGGACACTTCGCCACACGGCATCACGCCACACGGCACCAATGAGGAGTAAGCACTTGACGGACCAAATGATGAAGGCCGTCACGGACGCGGCGGAGTGTTCCTATCAGATTGAATGGAATAGTGTTGAGCGTGGTTTGCGTCGAAGGAGAGATTGGTGCCCGTTCAGATGACTGTCACGATTCTGGCGAATTCGTCAGTAGCATGACGCGCCCGGCGAGCTAGAAATAAATCTTAAGGGCTATCTGAACGTGGCGTGGCTGCTCATTGAGCGGTGAAGCGCTGGGCAAGGATGAGCCAACACCTTGGCGGCCATACTGCGCTTCGCCGAATGTGGAGGACTCAAAACGCGGGTCCGGATTGTTTAAATTGGTGTGATTGAATACGTTGAACATCTCCAGTCGGAACTGCAGGTTTACCCGCTCACCAAGCTGCGAAAGCGCAAAGCTGCGCGCGAGCGATAAATCCACGTTCCAGAATCCAGGGCCGCGAAACGCGTTTCGCGCTGAACTGCCGACCGTGCTGGAGTCTGGTCGCTTGAACTTGGCGCGATCTAAAAGCACAACTCCTCCCGCAATGGGAGTCGGATTGGCCAGAGTCGCATCGCTGGATCTGCTTCCACTGAAATCGAGTCGATTGTCTAACAACTGGCCCGAACCCGGCTCAATGTAGTAATAAGATCCCGGATCGAGCGGGTCCAGAAACACGGGCTGGCGCGTGGTCGCCGAATAAGGAAATCCGGATCGGAATCCAGCCAGCGTGCTGACCTGCCACCCGGACATGGCCCTTGGCAGACCGCGCAGCAATGGTGCCTGAGCCGTGAAATTGAACACCAGGTTATGTCGCTGGTCAAAATCGGAGTATCCGTAATCAGAGTTGGGATCCATCTGGCGAACGAAGGAGGCCGAAGACTGAAAGATGGAGAAGGAAAGATCAGCCAGCCGCGCACGCCGTTCGGACGACTTGCGGCGGAATGGATCGCTTTGCACATCCCGGCTGCGCGAGTAAGTGTAGGACGCCTGGAACTGCAATCCCGTTCTCCACCTGCGATTGACGGCGAGCTGCATGGCTGCGTTGTCGGAATGGCTCTGATTGCTGCGAAAGTTAATGTCGGGCAGCGTGGAATTGAAGCGTCCCTCGAAGTTGCTTGCGGTAACCGGTCGCGCATAGCTGCGATTGATAATGTCGGAGGCGGCAAGTTTTCTGCCGAGTGCGCCGGTGTGATTTAGTTCTATCAACGTGTCGGCGGCGATCTCATGCTGAATTCCGACGAACCAGCTCTGGGCATACGGCGTACGAAGATTTTGATCGATGGCAATCGCCGACGTCGGTTCGAAAGAACTGGCCGCGGGGATACCGTTGCGCACCGGCAACGTGTATTGAAAGCGCGGAGGAGCCCCTGGGAAATTGGCCAGAAACCGCAACTGAAGATTGTTACTGCGCGAATCCATCCAGAAATTGTTGAAGATGCGGTCGAAGAAAATGCCGTAGCTGCCGCGCAAAACGCTGCGGCCCGAGCCGGTGAGATCCACGGCGAAGCCTACACGTGGCGCGAAGTTGTTGCGGTCCGGCCGATAGAGTTCCGCTTGCTGCATCTTGCCGCCGGCAATTCGTTCGGCCGGGGTGGCGCCGGAGCCGAAGACAAAGTTGAAATCCTGTGTGCCATTGCGCGGTTTGGGTGCGCCGAATAGCTCCCAGCGAACGCCCAGATTCACGGTCAAGCGGGCTCCAAGTTTCCAATGGTCCTGCACGAATGCCGCCCATTCATTCTGGAAATAGTTGCGGCGGAAATCCGCGTCCTCGGCGGGACGGCCCGTCTGGCGATTCATAGTAATGATGACGCTTTCCGGCAGGTCGAACAGGAAATTCAGGAGGCTGGGGAATCCATAAGCTCCATCGCGCGCGGGGGAGAGCAGCGAGTTATGCAGGAACGGACGCCATTCGAGGCCGAGCGAAAGCGCGTGCCGACCAACGAGGCGGTTGTAATTGTCGAGCACGTGAAAGACGGTATCGCGGAAGGCGTAATCATATGCCGCTTCGCTGCCGGGTAGCAGAACGCCGTCATTTGAGCTAAGCGTCGGAATCTCCGGGTGCGGGCGAATGAAGCGAACGCTGTTGCGGTTCATGCCGAACTTTAACTCATTGGTTCCGCCGAGCAGGTCACGTGTGTAATTCAAACTCAGATTCTGTCCGCGAATGACCAGCGGCGCGTTGAGATTAGGGTACGGGCTGAACGCAAAATCATCCTGCGTGTTCTGGGAAAATGCATAACGTCCGCTGAGGCGATCGCTTCCATTGGGAGAGGCGTAGTCGGCGCGGCCCAGCAGGAAGTTGTTGCGCTGCACAAACGGGAGGACGTACTCCTTCTGGATGACTGCCTGATTCGTGGCCAGGGGAGTTCCCTCCGGCGGTGGGAACAGACCGAATAGTTGGCGTGCCTTACTGCCCGCAGGGGCCAGCGCCACGGCTTGAGGACTGGGGAGGAATAGCTGCTGTGGCTGACTCTGCGTGTGGGAGCGGAATTGTTCGAAGTTGCCAAAGAAGAATATCCGGTCGCGCTGGAGAGGGCCACCCAGCGAGCCGCCGAACTGATGAAGCTCGAAGGGTTCCTCTGGAAGATTCTGCCAGTTGTTGCTGAACGAAGTGGCGTTCAGCCGCTCGTGATTGAAGAACTCAAACGCCGAGCCATGAAATTGATTGGTGCCCGAGCGCGTGATGGCGTTGGCGATGAATCCGGATGACCGCCCAAAGTCAGCCGTGAAGTTGTGCGTCGCCATGCGGTATTCCTGCACCGCGTCGGCGGAGACGCGTGTGGCGGCACCGGTAACCTGCAGGTCATTATTGTCCACGCCATCCAGCAAAAAATTGGAGCTGGAGACCGGCTGACCGTTCACCGAGAGACCTAAGCCGCGTCCCGTGGCGTTGTCGGAAGTGACGCCAGGGTTCAGCACCAGCAGCGTGTAGACATCGCGCCCGGAGAGAGGCAATTCCAGTATCTTGTTTTCATCGACCAATCGCGAGAGTGTTCCGGAGAGCGTTTCTGCCACCGACACGGGAAGTTGAATCAGCACCGCACTGGGGATGGCGGCATCGGCTCCATACATGACGGAAAGAATATTGCTCGGATTGGCTCCAGCCGCAGCGGGAGCAGGTGCGGTGGGAGCCGTCGCGGCAGGTCCTGTTCCCTGCAGAGAAAAATTCAATTCAATGCGCGAGGCCACTGGTAGTTCGACGGGGGAGCGCTCTTCCGGCTGAAAGCCAAGAGCGTCCACGCGAACGCGGTACATGCCCGGCTGTAGCGACGAAAAATAAAAGATGCCCTGCGCGTTGGTGTAACGGTAGGCCTGCGCGTTGGTCTCCGGATTGCGTAGTATAACCAGCGCCCGCTCAATGGGTCGCGATGACGTCTGGCTGAGCACCTGGCCCTGCAGCGTTGCCTGCGAAGTTTGGGCGCGAAGGTTGCTGAGAACGGCGGCGAATATAAAGACCAGGAACAGAACGGCGATCAACTGGGGGGATTTTTTCATTGACTCCGTTCCACATTGCGAAGTTTCCTCTCCAGCTCGCCAGTAACGCGGCGATCGGTGGAGCGAGCGATGGCCTGGCGGTAGTCATCGGCGGCTTGCGCTCGATTACCCTGCGCGGCGTGAACATCGCCGAGGCCTGTCAACGCAATCACCGGCTCAACGCCGGCGCCGAGCATCTGCATGTACACCATCTCGGCGTCTGCAAACTTCTTATCGTTCAAAAGCACGCGCCCGAGTGTCTCATATGGCCCTGCAACCGTTGCGCCGGCATTCACAGCCTCGCGGAGCACGGATTGCTGAAGCTGCGGATTGCGCTGTCGGCGGTAGATCTCCGCGAGCTTCATGCGTGGCTCGATCAGCTTGGCGTTCAAATCCGCCGCGCGCCGGAAGCTTGCTTCCGCTTCACGCTGATTGTTTCGCTGTTCGAAGATCAGACCTAGGTTGTGGTGAGCCATGGCTTCGTCCGGCTTCATTTCAATGGCTCGGCGAAACTGTTCTTCAGCCTGTGGCAGTCGTCCCTGGAACAGATAAAGTACCCCGAGATTGTAATGCAGGTAGGAATACCGCATGCCCAGTTCCTGCCCCAGTTGGATACCGACGCGGAACTCCTCTTCGGCTTCGCGATAGCGCTGCTGGCTGGCGTAAACATTGGCAAGATTGTAATGCGGGTAGACCCATTTGTCAGCTCGCGCGGAGGCTGCGCGGAAATTTTCAATAGCATCGTTCCAGCGCTGCTGCTGCATGTAGGCGATGCCGAGCGCGTTGTAGGAGAAGGCGGCTTCGGGGTCCAGGGCGATGGCTTCCCGTAGTGTGCTGATGCCCGCTGCGAACTGACGATTCTCCACCTGCGCGCGGCCCTGCATGAATTTGGCTTTGGCCTGCAACGAAATATCATCAACAGCTACTTCGCTCGCGCGTCCAAACAACCTGGCGCCCTCTTCATACTTGGCGGCATCCAGACGGATCACCTGATCGCCACGCCGATAGGCCCACAAAACTTTGTCTCCCGCCGAGGCCAGCGCAATCACCAATTTCTCGTCAGCTTCGGCGCGGTCATCCTCCTCTACCGGCAGCGCCGTGTAGCGCTGATGCAACTCAATGGCATTGTTGCCCGGTGGCGCTAGCAGGCGGCCATCGCGGATCGACTGTTCAAAGCTGTTGCGCAATTCATCGCTTGGCGAGATGGCCGCACGGGGTTGTTGGCCAGGAGCCTGCAAGGCTGCTGACATCCCCAGTGTCGGATATCCGCGACCGCGCCGCGCGGCGGGGGAGGCCGGGTTGAATTTCCAATCCTCCGGTGCGGCCTTGTCCACGAACGACATGGGCGTCTCTGGCTCGAAGTTGCCGAAATCGCGGATGTGCTGCTGGCGCTCCGTGGCATCCTCGACATTGGTTTGCAGATAACTGACAATCTCCGCCGCCGTTACCGTATTGTCCTTGTCCTCGTCCGCTTCGCCGCTGAGGCCGCGCAGCAGGAAGTAGGAGAAGACGCCGTGGCCGCCGCCCCACTGATCGCTCTCTCTGGAAAACTCATTGGGGCGGCTGGCCAGCAGCCCCATGGTCTCGCCGCGCGAACTAGCGTCTTCGATGTAGCGGTTCACATTGCCCTGCACCTGCCCGAGCTTTCCGGCGCGGCAAACATCCGCGAACAAGAATATGCGCTTGGCATTCTTGAGCCGGTTTTGCATGATGTTGCCCAGCTCACGCATCGGCAGAGCGCTGGTATAGAGGTCTTCGCGGTCCGAATCAGCCGCCAGCAGATAGCCCTCGCGCGCGGCATCCTTCTCAACCATGCCGTGCGAGGCGATGAAGATATACACGGTGTCCTCGGGCTTAAGCTTCTTGGCCAAGGTGCTGCCCAGACGGCTGCGCATCGCCGCCTGCTTGGCCTCTTCATTGGTCATCAAAAAAACGTTCTCTGGGGGGAAGCCACGTCCGCGCGGGCTGGTTACGAAATCATAGAACGCTTGCGCGTCGTCATCAGCGTAGTCCAGCCACTCTTCTTTGGGCAGGTTTTCAAACTCGGACACGCCGATGATCACGGCATAGAATTGCGGCTGGGCAGGCGCGACCGCTTCCTGCGCGAATAGCGCCGGGGAAAGCAGCACGGCCGCCGCGCTCAGTATAGCTCTGACTGCCCGGCTCCGTTTACGCCGAGCAGGGAGAGAAGTTTCCCGGCCCGCAATGTATCGCAGAAACACCAGCTAATCCCTTGTGCGACCAGTAGGCGCTTGTAAGTAAACTCGCTAAGCTAGTTATATAGTTCTCAGAGGGTTCAGTCAATTGCCGAATGATCATGATGGGCGGATATTGTGTTAGTATATTGGCACGAGTGGTATTCCAGTCGGTAGGCATCCCGGAAGAGCGATCTTTGGGGAATCCTAGCTTGAATTCCAGCGCAAAGTCTTGACAAATTGTTGATGCTCGGCTACTTTGGTAGTTTCCGGCCAACACTTTAGGGGATGCCGGTACTACAACTATGTCTACTTACGTTCCGAAAGAAAATGATGTAACTCCCAAATGGTATCTTGTCGATGCCGAAGGGCAGGCGCTGGGGCGAGTGGCTACATGCGTGGCCACGCTATTGCGTGGCAAGCATCGGCCGACCTTCACGCCTTATTTGGACACGGGCGATCATGTCATCGTGCTGAATGCCACCAAGATTCGCTGGACCGGCAAGAAGCTTGAGCAGAAGGTCTATCGCCACTACACGGGCTATCCCGGCGGAGTGCGCGAGAAGGCGGCGCGTAAGAG
Organism: Candidatus Sulfopaludibacter sp. SbA3; assembly: GCA_945865705.1. Taxonomy (GTDB): domain Bacteria; phylum Acidobacteriota; class Terriglobia; order 2-12-FULL-54-10; family 2-12-FULL-54-10; genus SHUM01. The sequence goes on along the minus strand of CAMBEY010000053.1, from coordinate 400 downwards.
CTGGGATGAAAATCCGGCCGATGCCGTGCGCGAGGCCGTCTTTGGCATGCTGCCCAAGAACAAGCTGCGCGACCGCATGACCAACCGTCTTTTGGTCTACAGGGACACGAAGCATCCCCATCAGGCGCAGCAGCCGGAGGCCTATAAAATGGCCGCCGCCAAGATATAAAACCGGTATGGGGCCGAATTGGAAGTTGGCCACACCCGGTACGTTTTGGCTGGAAAAGTATTAGCTTGATAAGTTTTAGATTGTCCCAGGCCAGCTCCGCGCTGAGCCCTCAATTCCGCGACGGAATGGCCGTCGAACCCAGCGTAATGGGGAAAGAGACAGGGTAGAGGATCAATGGAACAGTACTACGGAACCGGCAGACGCAAGACCAGCACGGCGCGGGTTTTCCTA
>CAMBEY010000052.1 GCA_945865705.1 Candidatus Sulfopaludibacter sp. SbA3 | reverse complement strand
AGGAGCGGCTGAAGCGTCTGCAGCAGGCGCCCATGGACGCTGATTACAGTTTGGCGGTTACTGCTCCGCGCGACGGCATTCTGCAGAAGGTCTACGTGGTTCCGGGGCAGGTGGTGCCCGCCGCCGCCGCGCTGTTCGAAGTCATCAGCCTCGATACCCTTTGGGTTCGCGTACCGGTCTCGGTCAGCGACCGGCCCTTGCTGAATCGCGGCGCGGCGGCGTCCATTCACGGGCTGACCGGGCAAACGGCGGCGGGGTCGGTGCGGGGATTGCCTGTCCATGCGCCTCCCACGGCGGATGCGGCCACGGCCAGCGTGGATGTCTACTATGAAGTTGCCAACTCGGATGGACGGCTGATACCGGGCGAGAAGGTTGGAGTCACTCTTTCTCAGGGAAATGCGCAGGAGTCACTCGTGGTTCCTCACGCTTCCGTACTTACGGACGATCAGGCTGTTTCATGGGTCTATGTCTCATCCGGTTTGGGTGTCTACCAGAGACACCGAGTTACAGTGAGTCATGTAGCCGGACTGGAAGCGGTACTCACTGACGGCCCGCCGGTGAATAGCAAAGTAGTAACAGACGGAGCCACTGAACTGTTCGGAACTGAATTCAGCGCAGGGCACTAACTACAGCACACAAGGCACACAGGACACTCCATGAAGTGGTTACTCTCCGTCTCACTGAACTTGCGCTTCGTGGTGGTGGCGCTGGCTGTGGTGCTGATGATCGTGGGATTCCGCACCCTGCGCACCACGCCGCTCGACGTGTTCCCGGAGTTCGCTCCGCCGCGCGTGGAGATCCAGACGGAAGCGCCCGGCCTGTCCACCGCCGAAGTGGAAAGCCTGATCTCGGTCCCCATTGAGAACGCACTCATTGGCATCTCGCGGCTGAAGACGCTGCGCTCGAAATCCGTGCTGGGCCTGTCTTCCGTGGTCCTCTACTTTCAGGAGGGCACCGACCTGCTGGAAGCCCGGCAGCTCGTCCAGGAAAAGATGGCCACGCTCACGAGCCGTCTGCCCACGGTGGCCTTGCCTCCGCACATTCTTCCGCCGCTATCGTCCACCAGCCGTGTGCTGAAGATCGGCGTCTCGTCGAAAATATTGTCGCAGATGGAGCTGAGCACGCTGGCGCTGTGGACTATTCGTCCGCGCCTGATGGCGGTTCCGGGCGTGGCCAACGTGGCCATCTGGGGGCAGCGCGACCGGCAGATTCAGGTGCGCGTGGACCCGGACAAGCTCCGTGCATATAACGTAACGCTGGACGAGGTGATTCGCGTCACTGGCGAAGCCGTGGTGCCTGCGGCTGGGGGATTCCTCGAAACCCCCAATCAACGCATGGCGGTTACCCACGTTTCCACAGTCCAGAAACCAGACGATCTCCGCGAAGTGCCCGTGGCGTTTCGCAACGGCACGCCGCTCCTGCTGGGTGAAGTGGCCACCATCGTGGAAGGATTTCCGGCGCCCATCGGCGATGCCGTCATCAACGACGGCCCGGGGCTTTTGCTGATTGTCGAAAAACAGCCGGCGGCCAACACGCTGCAACTGACCCAGGCCGTGGAGGCCGCTCTCGAATCGTTGAAGCCCGGCCTGCAGGATGTGGAAGTGGATTCCACGATCTTCCGTCCCGCGACTTTTATCGAGATGTCGCTCGCGAATCTGCGCTGGGCGCTGTTCTACGGCATCATCCTGGTGGTGTTTATCCTGGCCGCGTTTCTTTACGAGTGGCGCGCGGCGCTGATTAGCAGCATCGCGATCCCGATTTCGCTGGTGGCGGCCGCGCTGGTCCTGCACTACCGGGGATCGTCGATCAACACGATGATTCTGGCGGGGCTGGTGATCGCGCTCGGCGAGGTGGTGGACGACGCTATTATTGATGTCGAAAATATTTTGCGCAGACTGCGGCTCAATCGCACCGCCGCCGTGCCGCAGTCCGCGTTGCGGGTCGTGTTGCAGGCGTCCATGGAAGTTCGCAGCGCGGTGCTTTACGCCACCATGATCGTGGTGCTGGTCTTCCTGCCGGTGTTCATGCTGGAAGGACTGGCCGGATCGTTCTTCCGTCCGCTGGCTGGCGCGTATGTGCTGGCGGTGCTGGCCTCGCTGGGAGTGGCGCTGACGCTGACGCCGGCGCTGTGCCTCCTGCTGCTGCCCAAGGTCGCGGAGAGCGAAGCGCGGGAAGCGCCCGTGACGCGTTTCCTGAAAACACGCTATCGTGCCCTGCTGCCCCTGGCGCTGAGCAAGCCCAAGCGGGCGGCCATCCTTCTGCCGATTGTATTTGGAATCACCCTGATCGCGGTTCCATTCTTCGGCGAAGAGTTTCTTCCCAACTTTCAGGAATACGATTTTTTGATGCACTGGGTGGGCAAGCCGGGCACGTCGCTCGAAGCTATGAAGCGCGTTACCGTGGAGGTGAGCAAGGAGCTGCGCGCCATACCGGGCGTGCGCAATTTCGGCTCGCACATTGGCCGCGCCGAGGTCGCCGACGAAGTGGTGGGACCCGAGTTCGCGGAATTGTGGATCAGCCTCGACCCCGGAGTCGATTATCAACCGACCGTGGCGCGCATTCAGCAGGTGGTGGATGGCTATCCCGGCCTGTACCGCGACCTGCTGACTTACTTGAAGGAGCGCGTGAAGGAAGTCTTAACCGGCACCAGCTCGTCGCTGGTGGTGCGCATCTACGGGCCGAGCCTCGATGTCCTGCGCGCGAAGGCGGCGGAGGTGGGCAAGGTGGTTGGCGAAGTTCCCGGCATTGTGGACTTGAAGGTTGAGCCGCAAGTGCTGGTGCCGCAAGTGGCGATTCGCATTCGCCCCGAGGTCGCGCAGCGCCTGGGCATTACGCCGGGAGCGATCCGCCGCGCCGCCAAGGCGTTGATCGGCGGAGTGCGCGTGGGCGAAATTTACGAAGAGCAGAAAATCTATCAAGTGGTGGTGTGGGGAGACGATCACCTGCGCGGCGATATCGAATCGTTCCGCAACCTGACCATTGACACACCCGCCGGCGGAGTGGTCAGTCTCGGCGATGTCGCCGATATCCGCATCGTGCCCACGCCGAACGCCATCAATCGCGAGGCCGCGTCGCGCCGCATTGACGTTACCGCCAATGTGCGCGGCGAGGACCTGGGCTCGGTCGCGCGCGAAGTGCAGCGCCGTGTGCAGGCGATGGAGTTTCCGCGTGAATACTATCCCACGTTTCTCGGCGAATACACCGCGCGGCAGGAGTCGCGCAATCGTCTGCTGTTACTTTCACTCTTGTCGCTGGTGGGAATATTCCTGATCCTGCAGGCTGACTTCCACTCGACGCGGCTGGCGCTGCTGGTGATGGTCAGCTTGCCATTCGCATTGGTCGGCGGCGTGGCCGCGGCATTCCTGACCGGCGGCGTATTGTCGCTGGGGTCGTTGGTTGGATTTGCAACTGTGCTGGGAATCGCCGCGCGAAACGGGATCATGATGGTCAGCCACTGGCGGCATCTGGAGCTGGAGGAAGGCAAACCATTCGGCGAAGAACTAGTTTTGCAGGGTGCCGAGGAGCGCCTGTCGCCGATCCTGATGACCGCGCTGGCAACCGCTCTGGCATTGCTTCCCATCGCGCTGGGCGGCAACAAGCCTGGACATGAAATTGAGCACCCGATGGCCGTGGTAATCCTGGGCGGCCTGTTCACATCCACACTATTGAATCTTTTCCTGATGCCCCCGTTGTATCTGCGGTACCGCTCCGCGCCGTCCGCCAAGGAAGCCAAGGCGGAGTAGACCTTACCGCGAGGAGCCGGACTCGATTGCCCGCTGCAGATATTCGATGAGCGAGTCAGAGCCGCTGAAGACCTTGGGATCAAAGCGCGGGCCAAAGGCGGTCATGTGATTGTAAATGGCGCTCTCCTGTTGCAGGTTCAACCCCAGGCCCGCCAGGTACTGCATGCGCAAATTGCTGTCGCGGTTGATGGCGGCATCGCTTAACCACGGATGCAGATCATCGGCGTTGCCGATATAGGTGGAGAGCAGGTCCGCGGCGGAATAAAATCCGATCTCCTCCAGTGATTTTGCCACGCGCGCATATTCAGGAGTGTCCAGACGCGCTTCCAAGCGGTCCACGTTGATGGCGCCGGACGTGCTCGACTCGGCCCGGCCCACCAGCACTACGTCATAGCCACGGCCCTGCAAAGTATTGGCGAATACCATCCCCTTTGGGAACACTTCAAAAAAAGTTGCGATCTGGCTCTTCACCGTCTCCTCGTTGGTTTCGTATAACTGGACAAACTGGGTGAGCACTCCGCCGGGATTCAGCCGCCGCCGCGCCTGCTCGAAAAATTCTTTGGTGTAGAGCGCGGCCGTGCCCTTTACCCAAGGGTCAAACGGATCGGAGGTGATGCCGTCGAAGGTCTCTTTGGTGGTCAGCAGAAAGTGCCGGCCGTCATCAATCCGCACGTGAACCTTCGGTTGCGCAATCACGTTGAAGTTGTGCTGGCTGAAATACTGTGAGACCACTTTGGGAACCAGCGGTTCGATCTCCACGATGGTCTCGCGCACGAGATGCGGTTCAATGCTGACCGCGCCCGCCGTGATCCCCGCGCCGCAGCCAATGACCAGAAAGCTGCGGGAATTCTCCGGCAGCAGCGTCGTCAGGTGCCCCAATATCCGCTGTAGCCGCATGTCCTGCCATTCGCTCGATGCCTGAATTTTTCCCGCGCTATGGTAGTTCAAAACTTCCTCGCCGGTGTCGGGTGAAACGGTTCGGGAGACCGCCACCGATGCAGTGAGTCCCTCGGCGGCATAGATGATTTCGGAGTTACTGGGCGCGTTTACACGGCGACCGTAGGCGATCAGTTCGCGCGGAGTTTCCGGCACGCTCGCGATCAGCAATGCGCTTCCCACGACGGCCAGCAGGATGGCGACGGCGAAATATTTTCTGGATGGAGTGTCTCCTGCTTTCGCCAGCGGCGTCAGCATCAGCAGCCCTGAGATCGCCGAAACCGCGATGAGCACTTGCTGGGAGCGCTGCGTGCCCATCCACGCCACCAGCAACAAACTCGTCGCGAGTGAACCGATGATCGCGCCGACGGTATTGGCTCCGTAGAGCCGTCCCACCCAGCGGCCCGGGTCTTGCTTGCGTGAAGAGATGCCTGCCAATGATGCCAGTGCCAGGGGGAAACTCGCTCCCCATAGAATTGCCGGAGGCAACATCGCCCAGAGCGCACGCAGCAGATCGAAGCGCATTTGGCGCCACGGGTCGGCGGCCAAAGCGGCGTCGATTGGCCAATAGGGAAGGGAAGTGGCCAATTGATGCGCGGTCCAGGCCATTGCGGCGCATAGCAATAATTGACACCAACCCAGCGCCACGCGCGGGCGGGCTAATTTTCCGGCCCGTGCGGAACCCGCACTCGCGCCGAGTCCCAGGCCCAGAAGGAACACGGCCAGGATGAGCGAGAAGGCGTAGACCGTGGCTCCGAAGATGTGCGAAAGCAGTCGCGTCCAGATCACTTCAGAGGCCAGAGCGGTCATGCCCGAAAGGGCAATCGTTACGTAGACGGTCCAAGCTCCCGGCGCGGGCGAATCATCTAATGTACTCGGCAATGCACTCGGCAATGCACTCGGCAACACGTTTACCTGAGCTTGCGCCTGCGCGTAGGGGAGAGCTTTGGCCATGGCGATGCTGAGCAGCGCTACCGCGATGTTGATTGCCACTGCAACATATGTTGCCGTCGCTACGTCGTAGAACCGCAGCAGATAGAAGCCGGCCACGAGGCTCCCCATTACCGCGCCGGCGATGTTGCCGCCATAGAAGAATCCGAGCCACGAGGCGCCGCGCGGAGTGGTTTCCATCCAACGAGAAATTACCGGCAGCGTCGCGCCCATCAAGGCAGCGGGTGGCAGCAGGCACACGCCCGCCACCACCCCGCGGAATATCAGACCGAGTGCGGTTGGTCCTGCCCACGTTGTATACATGTGGGAGACGGTCGGCATGGCGAACAGCAGGAGCAATCCCAGCAGGCCGATGCCCAGTTCCAGCAGCGCGTAGACGCGAAGCGGATGGTGGCGCCGCGAAACCAGCCGCGGCGTGGCGAGGCTGCCCAGGCACATCCCGCCCATGAACATTCCCAGCAGGATGCCGAGTGAGACGGTCGAGGAGCCGATGAACAGTTCCAACAACTGGAACCACACCAGCTCATAGATCAGCGCCGAGCAGCCGCTGCACACGAAGAGCAGGACGACAAGGGCAACTTTCCGTTCCGCGGCTGGAACCAGGAGAGATGAATCTGCGTGAGAGTCGCTCATGAGATCAGGTTTGGGCAACTACGGTTTCATCGCTTCCCTGCGCATCCCTTCGATGACCCACAGGCGAACCAGAGTGGACGCCTGAACCGTGCTGCGTTTCGCCAACTTGTCGATCAGTTGCTTGGCCCTTGCGGGGACGCGCACATTTAACTGTCGAGTGTTGGGCCGCTTCCAGTATTCAAGCAACATCCGATCAATATCTTCGCGATCCGGATCCGGCTCCACGATGCGCTTCCGCAACAACTCGGTACTGGCGTGGCGGTCAAAAAAATCCGCCAGTTCCTCATAACCAGCGCCAGTGCGAGGCAGACGAATCGATGGTGCTTTTGGTTTTTTCATGGTCGTATCCTTTGAAACTAACGCTGGTGGAAGTAGCGCCTTTCCGCGGCACTCATCCGCCGCATGTGGAAGACCACTTCCCGGTCGGGCTCGCCGCGATAGGCGATATGCAGGTAGTCGCCTGCATAATTGCGCCCTAAAAGTTCATAGATTCTCCGCAATCCTCGCCGCGAGCGCAACTTCATCGGTTCAGCTTCCAAGACTTCAAAAAAATCATCTTCGCAGTAGCCATGCCGGAAAGCGCTCTCGGTGAAAACCACCATCTGTCATGTATAGCATATGCTAGCAGCACTGGCAATATCTAGCCGCGCGGTGTCTCCGCGGCCCTTTCAGCAGGAGGCAGCGTGTGGCGCAAGTAATATCAAAAAACAGAGACCGCGAAAAGGAATCTTTCGCGGTCTCTGGCGCATTCAGATTAGCGGCCGGTTACGTTAAATGGGATCGGCGGGACGCGGGCTGGCCAGATTGCGGCGCTGCGGTTCGGTGTAGCGCTCCGCCTTGGCTGGCGCGAAATTCTGCCAGGCTTCCTTGAAGTCCCAGGTGGTGACGTCGTTTTGGGTTTTGTCGGCGGCCATCACCGTCTTGTTCTTGGGGTCGAGGGCCAGATTGCGAATCTCCTTGAAGTGGTTGAAGCCGGTGAGATAGCGCGGCGCGACATCGCCGTCGTCATCCACGGTGAACACGGCAATCATGCTCTGCGCATCTTCGACCCTCTGCCAGTTCAGCGGCTCGTCGGGCGACTTTTCCCGCGCCGTGAAGGCGCGGACGGTGGCCACGAAGTTGCGCGTGCCCGGAATCCACATGGGGCCGGCGATGGACTTCACGCCGCTCTTAGGTCCACCGGTGATCTTGCGCAGCGGCTCGATGTCGCCGCTGGCGGTGCGGTCGTAGATGTACATCCCGTCGCGGCCTTCCACGATCAAGAAATTGTGCTCGTAGTCGACCGAGGGTATGCCGCCGAGACCGGCCTTGGGTCCACCGATGATGCGGATGGGCGCAACGTCGCCCACCGCCATGCGATCGAAGACGTGGATCATGCCGCCGCCCTGCCCGCGTGGAACAAAATATTCGTTGTGGACAGGATCAACGGTCATCACATCGTTCAGCGCCAGGCCCGCCTTGGGGCCCTGGATGATGCGCAGCGGCGGCGTCTCGCCGTTGGCTCCGCCGGGGAAGGTCAAGATGGCTCCCGCGAAGGGCTGCGGGATCACCACCTCGTCATGGAACTCGTCGTAGAAGATGGAGTGTTGGGTGCGGCCCAGCATGGTGCCTTGGCCTTCAATTCTGCGTACCGACTTGGCATTTCCATTCGCCATCCTGGCGAATATCGCAATCTGCGGATGGGCCACTCAGTTGGCCGCGAGAATCTGCTCGCGCTTGGTGTCATACCCGATGCGCACATTGGCCAGCGTCGGAGCGGGCATGTCTTCCGGCGCGCTGCGAATCACGCGAATAGGCGCCATGTCTCCCGTTGCCGTGCGCGGATAGACCGTGGCGCGGTGATTGCCGAAGTTGGCCACCCACATTTCGTCGTGCTTGGTATCAATGAACACGCTGCTGGGGTAAAACAACTGTGTCTTCGGTCCCTTCAGCGCGCGAATTGGCGCGGCGTTTCCGTTGGCGTCGGTGTGGAACACCAGGATGGAGTTGCCGCCGTCGTTGGCGACATATAACTCCTCACGCGCGGAATCCACGTAGAGGCCGGTGGGCCAATTCAACTGCGTGCGTGGGCCGGTGATGACCCGAATCGGAGCGGTGTCGCCGCGCGCCGTCTTGTCATAAACGGTGATGGAGACCGGCAGGAATCGCCCCGAGCCGGGAACGAAATTGCCGCGGCCGGTGGCCACGCGGAGATAATCCTCGCCGGGCTTCAACTCGCGCGGCGTGGCGGTGGAACCAAAGTTGGCCACGAAGAAAATGTTCTTCTTGGTATCGAGCGCGATGCCGTGCGGATCGGCCAGCAACGTCTTGTCGCCCCACAATACCCATGCCGGAGGATCTTCTTCCCGCGCGGTCTTGGGAAAGCCGGCCACCACGTTTTCAGTCTGCCCCGTAATGAGCAGCTCATTTTTCACTTCATCGACGGCCAGGCCGAACGAGCCCATCGGCGTGTGCAGCTTCCATTTCGGCTCGGTGTCGCCCTGCTGGTCGCGGCCCCAAACGGTCATGTGGCGCTCGGTGTCATTATTCAGCGAATAGATATCACCGTTGACGGGATCAATATAGATGGCGCACTGCAACTCGAGGAACGTCTTGGGCCCGGCGATGCGACGCTTGGGTTCAGACATGGCCGCGTTCTTCGGGGTGTTGGTGGTGCGGTCGTAAACCAGCATCTGGAAAAGATTCTCGTCGGCCATCACCACTTCGCCGCGCTCCATATCCACGGCCACGGCGCTGTACTGCGGATACGCATCGCGAATCTGCCGAATATATTTGCGCGCCGCCACTGCGGCCTTCTGCGCCGCGGTGGGACGGACGACGCGGGCGGCCGCTTGCGGGCGGGCTGCCGGAGCGGCTGCGGGTGCTTGCGCCAGCGCGACGGTTACTTGCTGCCGAGGCTGTGCGGCTGCCTGAGTCTTGACGGGAGTCTGGGCGGGAGTCGATGTTTGCTCTCCGGACGCGGTGGCCAGGATGGCTGCTCCGGCCAAAACGCAGCCGAGGGCCAATTTTGCTTTTAGACTTGACGAAAAACTCATCGCTAGGTCTCCTATGAAATGATACGTATACAGTCTTGATGATGCCGATTCGGCAATAGACAAAAGGCCCATCAATAATGAACCAAGCCATGCCGAATGCTAAGAATATACACCATCCAGGTGCTGGTAGGCACTAATCTTATCTAATTTTAGAGGTCGCTTTACGAACGAAACCGATACTCCGGGACTGCCCCGGATAAGACTTCATGCGGGTACAAATGCGCAAGTCCGCCAGGCAGAAATGTAAAACTTGAAGTGAAAACTCTGATTGTCGAGAAAGTTGTCCGCCGGGATGCTGGAGCCTGGTGGGATACGACCTACATTGAGTGAAGTTTGGTCGGGGCGAGAGGATTTGAACCTCCGACCCCCTGGTCCCGAACCAGGTGCTCTACCAGGCTGAGCCACGCCCCGACGTTTGGGTGGGCGAATCCGGTCGCCGAACGCACGGCACCAGGCGATCCGTCTGCACTGTCTGATCAGTGTAGAGGCCACGTGTTCGCTTTGTCAACCGATGTGCCCGTCACACCGGCCTTTCCTGCATCAATTCTAGAACACCAATCGCCCTAGAACACCAATCGTAATGAAACCTGCGTTACGCGGCCCTTGTTTACCGTGTTGGTGATTTGTCCGAAGGTGGGAGAGGTCACTGTCGTTCCCGGGGCGCTGAACTGCGCGTGGTTGACTAAATTATAGAACTCGGCGCGGAATTGGATCTGCTGCTCGGATCGTGTCAGGACAAAGTTACGGCCCAGCGCGAGGTTCCAGTTGTTGCTGCCGTCCTTGCGAAATGTCCGGAAGCCGATATTTCCGCTGCCGCCCACGGCGATGTTGGTGTCATACGCAGGACATTGGAAATAAGGGACCGTGTTGGCGGGTGAAACTTCCTTGCAGCCGACAGCTCCCATTAATTTTTGCGAGGTGTCGGGATTGTCAAAGCTCGCGCCGAGTATGGTCGGGTCCAGCAGGTTCGGACGATCGCTGCCCTCGGTATCAATGTTGCCGCGGCCCGGACCATCCGCTCCGGTGTATACCGAAAACGGCGTGCCAGAACGAAATGTGGTTGTGCCGGAAACAGTCCATTTTGAGAACACGCGGCTCACCCACGACGGAACCGCCGCCAGGAAATTTTCCAGCGCGGGAATTTCGTAAGAGTACGTCAGCGTCAGCGAGTGTGGCGTATCAAAGGAACTCACCGCCTTCAGATCGGGGATCACTATTTCCGTTTGGCTGACGTCTCCGCCGTTTCCGGTGTCGGCGAAATCGGCGATGGCGGTGTCGATCACCTTGGCGAAATTGTAGCGCGCCTCGAAGGCCAGTCCGCGGCTGCGGCGCTTGCTCCATGTGAGCAGCAGCGCGTCGTAGTAGCCCTGCGAGCCATTCACAATATTATAGATTCTGCGAACCTGCTTGTTGGGCCGGCGTGATTCCGCATCGCTGGTGGTGTTGCAGGCGCGATTGGCGATGGGGATGTTGCATTCAGGACGCGGGTCGGGCACAGCGCGATTCAAACTGAGGCCGGTGAAGAGTTTGATGGTTCGGCTGCCCTGATAACCCACTCGGACCAGCATCGCTGCCGGCAATTCACGCTCGATCGCAAGATTGTAGATATGCGAGTAGGGCACGGCGGCTGCGGCGTCGAGCGATCCCAAGCCGGAGATTCTTCCCGGCTGCGGCTGCAAGGAAGAGATTTCGGAAATCTCCCGCAGGTCCGGCGCGCCGCTGGAGAAAGAGTTTACCAGCGGAGGATTGCCCGCCTGCCGGTTCCATGTGGCCAGCGTCAGTCCGCCAAAGTGGACGCCGTAGCCGCCGCGCACCACCATGTCCGCCACTCCGCTGTTCCAGGCGAAGCCGAACTGCGGGCCAAAATTATTGGCGTCGGTGTCGTGCTGAAACTCGAAGCGATGCGAGACATCGTAGGGCGCGGTGATGGCTTCGTAGCGCAGACCCAGGTTCAGCGTCAGATTCGGGCGCAGCCGGAAGCGGTCGTAATACCACGCGCCGTGCTCCCAGTTGCGGTAGCCGCGATATTGATTGCCTACGGATAACGCCAGGCGGCTGGGCCGGCCAAGCAGGAAATTTTCGACAGCGGTCGCGGTGCGCATGGCACCGGGGCAACTGCTGGCGATGACAATCTGCGTGTTCGCGTCGCAGATCAAAAATTCGCTGTTGAAGGTATACGTGCCGCGTCCGTTGCTGGTGCGCTGATCGCTGTCCCACAGATGCTTGATGATAAATCCAGCCGAGACCGTGTGCCTGCCGTGCGTGTTGGTTACCTGCGGCGAAAGAAAATAGTGGTTCTCATAACGGCGGCGCGGGATGCCCTGTCCCGGCAGGCCGATGTTGCTGATCTCATCGCCCAGATCGAAATCAGGAACTTCACTTAGCCCCAGGCTCCTGAACAAATCCTGATAGCGCTCGGTGGGCAGCAACAGCGCCGTGAGCCGGTCATAGTTGGCCGAAATCTGTCCGACGGTGGACGGTGAAAAATTCCGCGTATAGCTGAAGCGCAAACTCTGCGGCTTGGTGCTGGTGGCGGGGTTCTGGCCGATGACCAGTTCGAATGGGTCTTCCTTGGTGTCCTGATACTGCTGATCAAAAACCCAGCGGTCGCCGGAGTGAACCGTACCATCGAGGTGGATGGAGAACGCGGTGCTGTCGATCTTGCGAAACGCATTCGTATTCAAATGCCGTGGGCTGATGTGCGGCAGGTTCGGAGCGGAGTACGGATACGCTTTCAGCAGCGCGGAGATCAGGCCGCGCAGTTCCGGGTCGCTGGTGCGTGGCGCGCGCTCATTGGCCAGCGGAACTTGTACGTTGCCGTTCACGAAGCCGGTGTCCTTCACCTGTCCCCAGGCAAATGAGAAGAATGCCTTCTCTCGAATCAATGGACCGGAAACGGAGAATCCATACTGATTGCGGCGCGACGCCAGCAGCGGTCCGAACTGAAAGTAGGGCCGGGCGTTCAGCGAGTGGTTTTGATGAAACTCAAACAATGAGCCGTGAAACGCGCTCAACGGACGGCCCGCCGCCGCCCATTCGAAGGTGCGCAGCGGATAGCCGAACTGCTCGCCATATAAATTGCGGTCGGCGCGAAATTCTGTTACGAATCGCCCATTCACGCCGGTGCGAATCATCTCATTGAGAATGGCGTTGTTGTCGAGCCGAAGAATGAAATCATTGGGATTGCGCTCCTCCGCGCCGCGCACGGTCTCGGCCTCCGCGCTGGCCGCTAGGCGGATTTTCACTTCTACATCCGGGCCACCGGCATTTACTTCCAAGGGGCCCTGACGTTGTTCCGCGAACCCGGTCTTCTGCACGCGAATCAGATAACTGCCCGCCGCAAGGGCGGGCACATTGAATGTGCCGTCTTCTGCGCTCTGCATCGTGATGGCTGGAGTTAGACCATTTGCTGCGCCATCCTGTTGCACCGTAACGGCGGCTCCCGCCACGGCTTTGCCCTGCGCGTCGAGCACCTGCCCATGTATTTCCGCAGAGCGGCCTGCCGGCGCGAATACGTGCAGCCACACGAGGGCTAATAGGACTCCGAGTAATTTCATTTTGGTGATTGAACTGCTCCCTTCGAGGACTCCTGTTAGTTTACCGCACGTCGCGTGCCGTGTGACAGTGCCGCGCGCGTTAGCAAGCGGGCCAATGGAATCCAATGGCTCGATCTCAACATCTAGATTTTACATTAATGTTGTGCGCGGTC
>CAMBEY010000051.1 GCA_945865705.1 Candidatus Sulfopaludibacter sp. SbA3 | reverse complement strand
CTTCACGCATCAGCATTATTAACACTTAAGGCCGCCACTGAGGCGGCTATCAAAGCGGAGGAAAAGAGGAAAAATGGTTTATAAGGAAAGTATAGAAATCGGCGGCAAGACGCTGTCGATCGAGACCGGGCGTCTGGCCAAGCAGGCTGACGGCGCGGCGTTCGTCCAATACGGCGACACGGTGGTTCTGGTAACCGCCACATCGAATCTGGAGCCGCGCGAGAACGCCAGCTTCTTCCCCCTGACTGTCGATTACCGCGAGTACACCTACGCCGCGGGACGCATCCCCGGCGGATTCATCAAGCGCGAGACGCGCCCGTCGGAAAAAGAAGTTCTCACCAGCCGCCTGATCGACCGCCCCGTGCGCCCGTTGTTCCCTAAAGGCTATTCGTGCGACACGCAGATCATCGCCATGGTGCTGTCGGCGGACAAGGAAAATGATTCCGACATGGTGGCCATGGTCGGCGCTTCCGCGGCTCTTTATCTTTCCGACATTCCGTTCCCCAACCCTATCGCCGCCGTGCGCATTGGACTGGTGGAAGGCCAGATGATCGTCAACCCCACATTCGAGCAACGCCTGCACAGCCAGATGAACATCGTCGTCGCGGGCACCGATGAAGGCATCCTGATGGTGGAGGCCGGCGCTCTGGAAGTCTCCGAGCAGGTGGTCAATGAGGCCATCCAGTTTGGCCACGAAAACATCAAGAAGATTGTCGCCGTCATCCGCAAAATGTTCGCCGACATGAAAATTGTGAAGCGCAAAGTCGATCCGCCCAAGGTGGACGAGGCGCTGACGACCCGCATCGAATCCGCGTGGCGTGCCAAGCTGGAGGCGGCGGTTGATACCTCGAATCAGGATAAGCTGACCAGCCAGGAACGCGTCGCCGCTCTCAAGAAGGAAGTGAAGGCGTCCTTCACGCCGGAAGAGGCGGACAAGGCCAAGGCCGTCGGCGGGATATTTGAAGCACTGGAAGACAAGATTTTCCGCGAGAACCTCATCAAGAAAAATCAGCGGCCCGACAAGCGCGCCTTTGACAAGATTCGCAAGATCACCTGCGAAATCTCGCTGCTGCCGCGCACGCACGGCTCCGCGCTGTTCACGCGCGGCGAGACGCAGGCGCTGGTAACCACCACGCTGGGCACCGCCGACGATCAGCAGCGTCTCGATTCGCTGCAGGGCGAGTCGAAGAAGCGCTTCATGCTGCACTATAATTTCCCACCGTTCAGCGTTGGTGAAACAGGCTTCATGCGCGGCCCCGGCCGCCGCGAGATCGGCCACGGCGCACTCGCCGAGCGCGCCATCATCAACATGCTGCCCGCCGAGGACGTGTTCCCTTACACCATGCGCATCGTCAGCGACATTCTGGAGTCGAACGGATCCAGCTCCATGGCGTCGGTCTGCGGCGCAACGCTCTCGCTGATGGATGCCGGCGTGCCCATGAAGGCTCCCGTGGCGGGCATCGCCATGGGCCTGGTGATGGAGCATGGCAAGTACGCCATCCTCACCGACATCGCCGGCGCGGAAGATCATTTCGGCGACATGGATTTCAAGGTCGCGGGAACGGCGGCGGGCATCACCGCGCTGCAGATGGACATCAAAGCCAGCGGCATCACCGCGAAGATCATGGCCGAGGCTCTGGAACAGGCGCGCAAGGCTCGTCTGCAAATTCTCGAAACCATGCTGGCCACCATCGCCGAGCCGCGCACCGCGATGTCCATGTACGCGCCCAGAATTTACTCGCTCAAGATTCCCACCGATAAGATTCGTGAAGTCATCGGACCGGGCGGCAAGATGATCCGCTCGATCATCGAGCAGACCGGCGTGAAGATCGACGTGGAAGACGACGGCCGCGTGAACATCGCGTCGGACGACGAGCCATCGGCGCGCAAGGCCATCCAGATCATCACCGATCTGACCGCCACCGCCGAGATCGGCAAGACGTACCTTGGCAAAGTGGTCCGCCTGGTGGAATTCGGCGCGTTCGTCGAAATCTTCCCCGGCACCGACGGCCTGCTGCACATCTCTGAGGTCGCCGAGCACCGCGTCAAGGACATTCACGACGAGTTGAAGGAAGGCGATCAGGTGCTGGTGAAGGTGGTCAACATCGAAGGCAACAAGATTCGCCTCAGCCGCAAAGCCCTGCTCCGCGACCAGCGCGCCAAGGCCACCGAAAACGTAGCAGAAGTCTAACCGCTAATTTCAATCATCCACAAAAAGCCACGGCATCGAAGCCGTGGCTTTTGTGTTTGTGTCACAGTGCCGCGCGCGTCAGCAAGCGGACCCGGACGGCGACTCTATACTGCCAGATTATTGGAAAACCCCACGCCAGCCTCCGAAGCGATGCGTGACGCGGAACCGTGTGCCAGCGCAAACGTGTCCGCTTGCTGACGTGCGCGGCTCTGTGGTGTATATGGTAGTATGTATATATGGCCAGCCAGAAGATGACCTTTACCATATCCAGCGACGTGGCCGCGCTGCTGCTGCGCCGCGTCCCTGCGCGCCTGCGTTCTCGTTACGTCGCTGAAGCCGTGCGCGAGAAGCTATCCAGTCATGATCTTGATCTGGTACGCGCCTGCGAGACGGCCAACCAGAATGCCGACGTGCAAGCCATAGAGAAGGAGTTCGACTCCATTGCCAGCCCAATCGCGGAACCGTGGATTACGCCGCCAGCCAAACCCGCCCGACCCGCCCGGCGGAAACGAACGGTCACCCCAGCGCGGCGAAGTGTGGTGGGTGGACCTCGATCCAGCGCGCGGCTCCGAGATTAGAAAGACCCGCCCCTGCCTGGTGTTGACCACCAACATCGTCAACCAGCATCGCCGCACCGTGGTCGTTGTCCCGCTATCGAGCTCCCCGCAAGCCAGCCCGCCGATTCTGGTGCCGGTGGAATGCGCCGGTCGCCCCGCTGTCGCGGTAGTGGATCAAATCCGCGCCGTCGCCAAAGAGCGCCTGCACCGCCCCCTCGGCAAGATATCCCCCGCGGACATGGCCGCAGTCGAACAAGCCCTCCGCCGCATCCTGGAACTGTAATGTCCCAGAAATAAGCCGCGCAAGCGTGACAGTGCCGCGCGCGTCAGCAAGCGGGCCGACGGAGTACCCACCTTCGATTATCTCGCTTTGGCAATTTTGGAATTATGATTGGGGGGAAAACACCGTGAACCGGGACGTTGGTTTCCATTGGCCCGCTTGCTGACAGGCGCGGCACTGTTAGTTTGTTTTGTCTTTAGACGAACACAAATCTTCCAGCGGGCATTCGGCGCACTTGGGTTTGCGGGCGATGCAGCAGCGGCGGCCGTGGAAGATTATTTCGTGGGAAAAGTTGATCCAGCGATCCTGCGGAATGAGCTTCATTAAATCCTGCTCGATTTTTTCGGGAGTGTCCTGTTTAGTCAAATCGAGGCGCTTCGAGATGCGGTGGACGTGGGTGTCGACCACCACGCCCGCGGCTTGGCCGAAAGCGTTGCCGAGGACCACGTTGGCGGTCTTGCGGGCCACGCCGGGCAGCGTCAGCAACTCATCCATTGTCTGCGGAACCTTGCCGCCATACTCCTTCACGATGCGCTGCGCCGCGCCGATGATGCTCTTGGCCTT
This sequence comes from Candidatus Sulfopaludibacter sp. SbA3, assembly GCA_945865705.1. Lineage (GTDB taxonomy): Bacteria > Acidobacteriota > Terriglobia > 2-12-FULL-54-10 > 2-12-FULL-54-10 > SHUM01. The sequence continues at coordinate 9,533 of CAMBEY010000051.1, read as the reverse complement.
GTTGCGGTAGAAGCCCGTCGAGCGGATGTCTACTTCCAACACTTCCTGCTTCAATGCGGCGAAGTCGCGCGGCGTGGGATATTTCCGGAACAGCTCAGGCGTGGTCTTGTTGACGCGCTCGTCGGTGCATTGCGCGGAGAGAATCGTCGCAACCAGCAACTGAAATGGATTCGCGTGAATCAGCGCGCACTTGGCGTCGGGATAAGCCTTCTTGAGCCGTTTGAGAATTTCCGCAACGCGCTTCGGATCGGTGGAAGAAGAGTTCGGGCGTGCTTTCTTGGGTGCCCGAGCCGGACGTGCTGCTTTTTTCATAGATGCTACTCGTTTGATCACAGGCATTCAGCTCTAAACAGTTTTGGTCGGCCATTGCAATACGCGCTCAAAATGCTCCACGACAGGAAAAGGCTCATAGAAGTGGTGCAGTAAAGCTTTCCATTCCTGGTAGACAGCAGACTGCCTAAATCCTATCGTGTGTGCTTCCAGCGTCTCCCACGTCACCAGTAGTAAGTACCTATCAGGGGTCTCAAGGCAATGATGCAATTCGTGTGCGACATAGCCGGGTATCGAAGCAATCAGCGGAGACGCCCGATTAAATGCGCGCGCAAATTCCTGCGACTCGCCAGCACGAATATTCAACACGGCCATTTCGAGAATCATTCAGGAAGCCCCACGAGCATGCAAATTCTAACTTCTGTCTCCTGTCTTCTAACTTCTGCCTTCGCCCTACCCAATCGTGTCCAACATTCCCTTCGCGTCTTTCAGGATGCAGGTGAAGATGGGCGTATCGCGCACCGTGTATTTGCTCGACTCGGTTTCGCGCAGCTCTTGCACCAGATCGAGAAAATCGTCGGCCTTGTCGCTCTCAAACGCCACCACGAAGTCCTGATCATCCAGCCCGAACGAGTAGGTGGTGTTGAGCTTCACCGACGGATACTTATGGCCGACCGTGATGTGTTCGTTCATGATGCCCTGGCGCACCGGCATCGAAAGCAGATACCACTCGCGCGTCTTCACGAAGGGATAGACGAAAATATATTTGTACTGGCCGGGCTTGAGCGTGCCCCGCGAATCGGCCTGCCCCTCGTGCTGATGCTCGATGATGTAAGTCGAGCGCTTGGTCATGGCCAGCAAGGAATGCGGCGTCGTGAGATATTGGCCCAGCTCCGTGCGCAGCAACTCGGTCTGCATCTCCTGCAGATCGTCGAGCGTGTAGCAGATGCGCCAGAGCATGAAGTCCACGTCGGGACGCATGGCGATGGTCGAGTAGGACAGCACGTTCATCTTGCCGGAGTGCCCCCAGTCGTTGGCCACTTTGGCGAACTGCGCTTTGCCACGCTCGCGGACATCGGCTGGCAGACGCCGCCACGCCGGGTCCACCTTGAAAAACACAAAGTTTACAAACTGGCGCGGGACGGCTTCTTGTTGGCCGGGCTGTGGCGCCTGTGGCGCGCCTTGCGGCGGGCCGGATTGCGGACGGCCCATGGGCGGTCCTCCGGCGGGTGGCCCTGATGCTGGTCCTTGCTGTGACATTGAATCCTCCTGAGGTCCAAACGTACTCCACCATCTTACCGTTCGCGCGGCGCTCCGACAACTGCGCCGCATGTGGGTTGGGATTTAACCGCAGAGGACACAGAGGTACACAGAGGTACACAGAGGGAAAGCATGGAAGGTACCCTCTCCATTTCGCACGTTCGTGGATTGATTGTCGCCGGCTCGGCCAATCTATAATGATGTCATCATGCCCACGCTGAACAATCCCGCAGTATCATCCTCTGCGCACTCCGCGTCCTCTGCGGTTAAACGTCCGCTCATCGGCCTCACCTGCCGATGGGACGCGGCGCGTGGCGTGTACGATCTGCCCGCCGAGTATGCCGAGGCCGTGGCCGCCGCCGGCGGACTGCCCGTGCAGATTCCGCTGATCCCTGAACTTGCCGCCGAGATTGCCGCGCGCCTCGACGGCATCATCCTCACCGGCAGCCCCAGCGACGTGGACCCCGCCTGCTACGGGCAGCCGCGACACGCGACTGTAACCAATGTGGCCACCGCTCTTGACGCCACTTGCTTCCGCCTGCTCGATTTCGCCGAGACGACGGGCACGCCGGTGCTGGGCATCTGCTTCGGCCTGCAGGCCATCAACGTCCACCGCGGCGGGTCGCTGATCCAGCACATCCCCGACGCTCAAGTAGGCGCCGTGCCCGGCGCGCTCACGCATCAAGATCGCGAAGGCCGCCACGACGTTTCTCTCGCCGCGCAATCCCGCCTCGCGTCGTGGACAGACTCGCTCACGCAGTCAGTCAACACCACTCATCACCAATCCATTGACCAGACAGGAAGAAATCTTGCAGTAGTAGCGCGTGCGTCCGACGGAGTGATTGAAGCTGTGGAGGGCACTTCATCCGGAACTGGGCCCAAGCAATTTCTAGTCGCCGTGCAATGGCATCCGGAGCGCATCTGGCGCGAGCATCCTCTTTCCGCGCGACTATTCGCAGAAGTCGTGCGCGCGGCCATCGCGCGGCGCGTGTAGCCAATCCGAGCCGCGCCAGTAATGGCGCGTCCACCACGTGCGTTGACACGCGTACTCATTCATTAGGAAAATCCCAATCATCGTGGATAGTTGTGCGTTAATTAGCGGGTCGCGGTGTCGCACATGATGGACGCGCCATTACTGGCGCGGCTCGGATTGGCAAAACCGATCACTTAATTCGCTCGTCGCGCTCGATGCGGCCGTCTTTTATGTAGATGATGCGGCGGGCCTGCCGCGCGACATCGTGATCGTGCGTGATGAGTACGACGGTGTGGCCTGCGACGTGTAATCGCTCGAACAGCTTCATGATCTCCGCGCCGGTGCGCGAGTCGAGATTGCCGGTCGGCTCATCGGCCAGCAGGATGGATGGGTCGGTAACCAGCGCGCGGGCGATGGCCACGCGCTGGCGCTGGCCGCCGGAGAGTTCGTTGGGCCGGTGATGCAGACGATCACCGAGGTCCACCAGGCGCAGCGCCTGCTCGGCGAGTTCGCGGCGCTCGCGCGGCGGGGCGTGGCGATAGATCAGCGGCAGCTCCACGTTGCCCACCGCCGTGAAGCGCGGCAGCAGGTGGAATGTCTGGAAGACAAATCCTATCTCACGATTGCGCACCAGCGCGAGATCCATGTCATCAAGCTCGCTCACCAGTCGCCCGGCCAGCCAGTAGCGTCCCGAGGTCGGAGCGTCGAGGCAGCCCAGCAGATTCATCAGAGTGGATTTGCCCGACCCCGACGGCCCCATCAGGGCCACGTAATCGCCGCGCTCGATCTCCAGCGAAATACCACTCAGTACGCGCAACTCTTCCGATCCCATGCGATACGTCTTGGTGAGACCCTCGGTGCGGATGACCAGGTTGTCGTCAGGAGCATGGCTGGATTGAGAACTCACGTTGGGGATTGCGGTCGTCATCTTCGCTATAGTATCGCGTGACATGCGCTCAAACCCAACCCCCGCTCCCTCACGGTCGCGGCACTGTTGGCGCATCTCAGTGCCGCGATGCCAGCGTCATTTATAGGCTGCGTAGACCACGCGCTTGCCGCGCGCGAGCTGCTCGTATGCGCCGGGCGCGGGAACAACGCGCTCGATTGTGCGGAAGCCCGCATGACGCAGCATGGTTTCCAGCGCGCGCGGCGAGGGACACAAGGCCAGCGGGGTGGCGCCGGTTTCGCGCACATCCGAGGAATGCTCCACGGTTTCGTCAATCACCGCCAACGCTCCCTGATACGGGTGCGTCCAGGCCTGCGCGCCCCACTCGGTCTGGCCGGTGACTTCATCGATCACCTGCGTCTCGATGAGGCACAGTTCTTTGGTGACGGCAGCCACATTGCGCAGCGCCAGCATGGGATTTTCCAGATGATACAGCACGCCGAGAAACAGAGTTAATTCATGCTGGCCCACTTCAGCGAATGGCAACTGCTCGCAGTTACCCTGCATGAAGCGTATCTGCGGGAAGCCCATCGCAGCGGCGGCGAAGCGCGCGCGGCGCAGATTCTCCTCGCGCACATCCAGCCCCGCCACACGGCCCACGCCCAGGCGTGCCATGGCCAACGCATAAAAACCTTCATGGCAGCCAATATCGAGGCAGGAAATCTCCGGCAGCCGCGCGCCGAAATGCTGGCGGACGGCACGCTCCGCCATCTCGCGGCGCGTCTCGAAAATGCCGGCCACTTCCGGCGGCGTATACGACTCGGCCTTGACTCCATCGCCAAAATCAAATGGATAAAACCACGGCCCTAGTTCCTTCGCCTGTTGCGCCAACTCATCGCGTTTCATCATCCAGCATTGTCCACTATTTTGCGGCGCGCTGCAAAATACTAGTGTGCAACAGAGCCGCGACCGTCAGGGAGCGGGGGGGGCCTTTGCGCACAAAAACGAACCCTCGCTTCTTAACGGTCGCGGCTCCGATCGAGCGGAGTCCTTTCATTAACGAGGCCCTTGCAGTATGATGAAAATCGGGTCTTATACCTGTATTTAACGTGGATTATGGCGTGGTGCGATGCGCTTTGCGAAGCGGTCCATCGGCCTGGCAGCGAAGAACTTTTCGGGCATTCCATTCCAGGCCAAGCCAGACCGGGCCTTCCGCCAGCGCCACGCGACTCTGTGGAGACTAACTTGACGAACGCCGTCCGCATCCTACAAGTCTCCAAGAGCTATCCTATATACGACCGCCCGCGCGACCGTTTGAAAGAGTTGCTCACCGGAAATCGCCGCAGCTTCCACCGCGATTTCTGGGCGCTCCGCGACGTTTCGCTGGAGATTGAGCGCGGGACTACCTACGGCCTGATCGGCGAAAACGGTTCCGGCAAGAGTACGCTGTTGCAGTTGATCGCCGGAATACTGCAACCGACCTCCGGCACGGTGGAGGTCCAGGGCCGCGTGTCGGCGCTGCTGGAGCTTGGGTCGGGCTTCAACCCGGAATTCACCGGCCGTGAAAATGTCTTTCTGAGCGGCGCGATTCTGGGCATTTCGCGCGCGGAGATGGAGCAGGTTTATCCCGCCATCGCGGACTTCGCCGAGATCGGCGATTTCATCCATCAGCCGGTAAAGACTTACTCCAGCGGCATGATGGTGCGCCTGGCCTTCGCCACCGCGATCAGCGTGAAGCCGGAGATATTCATCGTCGATGAAGCGCTGGCCGTGGGCGACATCTATTTTCGCCAGCGCTGTATGCGGAAGTTTCACGAGATGAAACGCGCTGGCGTTACCATCCTCTTCGTCTCGCACAGCGCCGCCGACATCAAGAGTCTGGCCGAGCGCGTGGCCTGGCTCGACCACGGCCAACTGGTGGAGGCGGGGGACCCCGATCGCGTCGTATCAAAATATCTGGCCGCGATGGTAACCAAGGATTCTCGATATCGCGAGCATCACCCAGCCTCGCCATCGGCCTCCAAGCTGGAGAGCGGATCGGCGGCACGCCATCCCGCGACGGAGCTGGCGCCCGAGCCAGCGCCTGAGATCGTCCAGACCATTCCGAACATCGATCATCGTTTCGGAAATGGCGACGCGGAGATTCTGGGCATCGCGGTCCTTGATGAAGATCAGCGGCCGCTGACGATGTTGCCGCAGCAGGGAATCATCCTCGTGCGCATCAGCGTGCGCGCGCATCGCGAAATCGCGCATCCCATCGTCGGCGTCCTGTTCCGCAATCATCTCGGAGTCGATCTGGCCGGGACCAACACGGCTCTTGAAGAGACGCCCCTGCCCGCGCTGCAACCCGGCGACATGCAGACCGTCGACTTTCGCATGGAGCTGCCCGAACTTTACCCAGCGCATTTCTCCTTCACTCCGGCCATCTCGAATGGGACGGTTGATACCTACGAAGTCTGCGACTTCATCGACAATGCTATTTCGCTGCCGGTAGAGAAGGGCCGCACGGTCTACGGGTACATCCATCTGCCTTGCCAGATACGCGTGCATGACATACGGAGAGGCGCGCCGACGGCATCTGGCAATCGCGGCGGGGGAGACAAAGTGGGAGTTCAGCGATGAAGTTTACGGGTGAGCGCGTCGTCCCCGGGCAGGTGGAAGCGGACCTGCTGAATGAGCATCTGGCGCGTTATCATTTCGCGCGTCAGTTCGTGAAGGGCAAGCGCGTGCTGGACGCCGCCTGCGGGTCGGGTTACGGCACGGCGATGCTGGCGGAATCGGCCAGTTCGGTGATCGGCATTGACATCTCCCGCGAGGCCGTTGGCTACGCGCGCGCCAACTATGCCGCCGCCGCGGCGGCCGGGGCGGAGATTGACTTCTCGGAAGGCGACTGCCTGGCTCTGCCCTTCACCGATGAGAGTCTGGATGTCGTGGTGGCCTTCGAGATCGTCGAACATCTGAAGGACGCCACCGGATTCCTGCGCGAGTTGCGCCGCGTTCTGCGGCCCGGCGGACTGCTGCTGCTCTCCACGCCCAACCGCCTTTATTACACCGTGGATCGCGGCGAAGTGAACCCGTTCCACGAGCGCGAGTATACCTTCGCCGAAATGGATGCGCTGATTGCGCCGTTTTTCGCGCACCGCCAGATCATCTTCGAGAACCATGTCGATGGATTCGCCATCAGCGGCCCCGGCGCGGAGCTGAGCCACAGCGCAACACCAGATGCCACACCAGCCACCACGCTGGCCGCCACGCTGGCCGCCACGCTGCTGACGGACAACAGCGCCGGAGCGGTCACGGCCGGAACCATTGCCGAGCGCGGGCGCGACGCTTACTTCTTTATCGCTGTTTGCTCTTCGACGCCGATTCCACCCTTCAGTCCATTGCTCTTCGTGCCTTCCACCGGCAACGTGCTGCGCGAACGCGAATTGCACATTCATAAACTGAAATCGCAGCTCGACGGCGCCATCTCCGACCGCGACCTGGCGCGCGAGCAGTTCCAGAAGATGGAGCGGGAGTTGAATGACTTCCGCATTTTTTTTACAAAGCGCGAGGCGGAACTCAATCAGTCGCTTGCCGAGCGCACCGCATGGGCGCAGAGTCTGGAGCAGGAAACCGCCCGCGCGCGCGAAGCACATGCCAGTCTGGAAACGGAATTCAGCAAACTGCGCGGCGAATTTGAGGAGCGCACGGCGTGGGCGCTGCAATTGAATGGCGATGTGGAGGAGCGCACCGCATGGGCGCGGCGGCTGGATGGCGAATTAGGCGAAGCCCGCACGGATCTCCAGAAAATTTACGGCTCGCGCTGGTATCGCATCGGCAAGAAGCTGGGGCTGGTGCCCTTCCCTCCCGCAACGCGCTCCGGCGACGGGACATAAGAGCGGCCTTTTGAAAATCATCCCCAAATTTATTTTTCTATTGTTCGCCCCGCTGCTTCTCCTCGTGCTGTGGATCGGAATCACCGCGTGCGATTTGGTCTGGAAACTGCAAGGCCGGCGGCGCTCCGCGCAACGGAAGGATCGTGCCGCCCCGCACACGCAGTTTGCGCCGCCACGCCACGCCAGCATCGTCATTCCCAACTGGAACGGCAAGGATTTGCTCGAAAAATATCTCCCGCCACTGCTCGCCGCCTGCCGCGACGAGGACGAGATCATCGTTGTGGATAACGCCAGCGCCGACGGCAGCGCGGAGTATATCAGGAAAGAATTTCCCCGCGTGCGTGTGCTGCGGATGGAGCGCAATCTGGGCTTCGGCGGCGGATCGAATGCAGGCGTGCAGGCCGCGAAGCATCCGGTTGTAATACTGCTCAACAATGATATGCGCGTGATGCCCGGCTTCGTCGAGGCGCTGCTTGCGGGTTTCGACGCGGCGGATGTCTTCGCCGTTTCCGCCCAGATATTTTTCTCCGACCCCACTAAACGCCGCGAGGAAACCGGGCTCACGGCGGGACAGTTCGAGAAGGGCTTCATCCGCGTCCGGCACATCATCGACTCCAACAGCGAGCAGATTGCCCCGACGCTCTACGCGGGCGGCGGGTCCACGGCGTATGACCGCGAGAAGTTTCTCTCGCTCGGCGGCTTCGATCCGCTCTTCGAGCCATTCTACCTGGAAGACACCGACCTCTCCTTCAACGCCTGGCGGCAGCGTTGGCGCGTGCTCTATCAGCCCGCCGCGCACGTTTATCACGAGCATCGCGGGACCATCGGCAAACACTTCACGCCGGAGACCATCTCGGCGTACCTGCAAAAAAACTATGTGCTGATGACCTGGAAGAACATCCACCGCCCCGGCTGGATGGCTCTGCATTTCGCCTACACTTACGGCCACATGGTGATGAACTTTCTGGGCCGCTGGACGCCGACGCGCACGACCATCGGCGCATTCAGCATGGCGCTGCGCACTCTGCCCCAAGCGCTGCGGGCGCGGCGCAACGCGATTCTCAACGCCCGTCTTAAGACCCGTGATATTTTCAACTGCACCAGCCCGGCCCTCTACCGCGATCAATTTCTGCCGCTGGCCCCAACTCGTGATGCACCTGTTTCCCTGCCCGCCAATCCATCTGGACAACTCTCTCCGGCGCGCCGGCTGAACATTCTCTTCGTCTCGCCTTACTCGATCTATCCGCCGCTGCATGGCGGCGCGGTCTTTATGTATCAGGCTTTGGAAGCGTTGTCGAAGCGGCACAACGTCCATCTGCTGACGTTTGTGGACCGCGCCGAGGAAGTCACCTCCAACGAAACATTGCGCGGGATGCTCCAGAGTGTGGATACCCTCATACGCCGTTATCAGCCGCACCCGCTGTTTCGTCTGGAGTCCAACGCCGAGCAGACTTTCCGTGATCCCGCGTTTGCCGAGCGGCTGGAGCGCCTCATTCTGGAACACCGCATTGATCTGGTTCAGTTCGAGTACACACAATTGGCGCAGTTCCATCTGCCACTCAGCAACGTCGCGCAATGCTTGTTTGAACATGACGTATACTTCCGCTCTGTGCAGCATCAGATGACCGGAACGTCCGGCGGGGCGATGGTAAAAGCGCAGGAGTTTCTCGAATGGTTGCGCGCGATTCGCTTCGAGCTGCGCGTGGCGAAGAAGTTCGACGCGCTGTTCACCTGCAATGTGGAGGAGCAGCGGTTGCTTCAGTCCTTTCTGAATGTGAACGACAAACAAGCGCATTCGGCCACCAATGGACACGGCCCACTCATCTACAGTGGCTTGCGCACGGCGGTGGATGTGGCCAGTTACACGTTCCCCGGCGGGCCGCGCACGCCGGACTCGCTGTTGTTCGTGGGAAATTTTAATCATCCCCCAAACCGGCAGGCGATCGAATATTTTTGTTCGCAAGTGTTGCCGGAGATTCGCCGCCTGCGCCCGCAGGCAACGCTGACGGTGGTCGGCGCGAATGCGCCATCCGATTTGGTGAAGAAATATACGGCCGCGGATGGAGTGCGCTTCACCGGGCAGGTGCCGGACATCCGCGATCCGCTCGGCTCGCACGCCATCTTCGTCGCGCCCATCCTGACCGGCGCTGGTGTGCGCGTGAAAATACTCGAAGCGTTCGCCTCGGGCATTCCCGTTGTCTCCACGCCGTTCGGAGCAGAGGGCCTCGAAATCATCTCCGGCGAAAATGGATTCCTCGCGTCCACC
>CAMBEY010000050.1 GCA_945865705.1 Candidatus Sulfopaludibacter sp. SbA3 | reverse complement strand
AAGGTGGATCCGAGTGGGACCGGCGAGGTCACCGCGACGCATGTGAAGTGGAAGAATGAAAAAGTGGCCGGCGACTATTCGTCCCCCGTGGTCAGCGGCGATTTCATTTACCGCGTGAAGACCGAGGGCATCATTCCCAAGGAAGTCTTCTTCATGCTGGTCTTCATGGCCGTGTTCACCACCTATATGACCACGCCGCTGCTGACCCGCCTGCTGCGCGGCAGCGAGGCCGAAGCCGACTATCTGCGCTCGAAATTCGCCATCGCCCGGGGCGGCTTCACGGGCTAAGTCTGTACCTCCGCGTACCTCTGTGTCCTCTGCGGTTAAGAAAAATCTGAACCACAGAGGACGCAGAGGTACACAGAGGCATGCGGCAACAGACAGTAGAACTCACCGACAAACAGGCCCGACTTGATTCATTTCCCATAACCTGCAAAAATCAAGAATCCCCTTTGGGCCTGTTGGAACATATAGCGTTAGAGTTGTACGCGGGGCGGACGAGCGAGGTAAGACTGTGCCTGTAGTTACGTTGCCGGATGGCTCGACAAAAATTTATGACCAGCCGGTGCCGGCCGGCAAAGTGGCGGCGGACATCGGCCCGGGCCTGGCCAAGAGCAGCGTGGGCGTAAAGCTCAACGGCGTGTTGCGCGACTTGGCCACGGTGATTGACCGCGACTGCACGGCCAGCTTCGTTACCGAGAAGTCGCGCACCGGCGAGGTTTCCGCCGACGCGCTGTTCCTGCTGCGCCACTCCGCCGCGCACGTGATGGCCGAGGCCATTCAGCAACTGCATCCGAAAGCGGAACTGGTCTATGGCCCGCCCACCGACGACGGCTATTTCTACGACATCCACTTTCCCGACGGCTCGTCGCTCTCGTCGAATGACTTCGAGGAGATCGAGAAGCGCATGGGCGAGATCGTCGCCGCCGACCGCCCCATCGCGCGCTACGAAGTGGCCGAGACGGACGCCATGACGCGCCTGCAATCCGAAGGCAACAAATACAAAGTGGACAACGCCACGCGCGCGCTGGCCGCTGCTGGAGAAGGTCAGGCCAAGCCGCCGCTCTCGTTCTACGCCACCGGCGAGCCTGGGAAAAATTGGGAAGACTTGTGCGCCGGGCCGCACCTGCCATCAACGGGACGCATACGCGCCTTCAAGGTGATGTCGCTGGCATCGAGCTTCTGGCACGGCGACGAAACTTCCGACCGGCTGACGCGCGTCTACGGCACGGCGTTTTACAGCAAAGCGGAACTGGACGCGCATCTGACGCGCCTCGACGCCGCGCGCGAGCGCGACCATCGCGTGATCGGCAAGAAGCTGGGCCTGTTCGTCCTCGACGAAATGGTCGGCCCCGGCCTGATTCTGTGGACGCCGGCAGGCGCGGTCATCCGCCAGGAGTTGCAGACGTTCATCACCGAAGAGCTGCGCAAGCAGGGCTACTCGCAGGTCTTCACGCCGCAGATCGGCAAGCTCGATCTTTATCGCACCAGCGGACATTATCCTTATTATGCCGACTCGCAGTACCCGCCATTCGTCGAGCGCGATACCCTCGCCGCACTGGCGAAGGAAAATGTTTCGTGCGGTGAACTGGTCAGCCGTCTGGAAAAGGGCGAGATTGACGGCTATCTGCTGAAGCCGATGAACTGCCCGCACCATATCCGCATCTTCGCCAGTCAGCGCTACTCCTACCGCGACCTACCCATCCGTCTCGCCGAGTTCGGCACGGTCTATCGCTGGGAGCAGTCGGGCGAGTTGAACGGCATGGTGCGCGTGCGCGGCTTCACGCAGGACGACGCGCATCTGTTCTGCACCGAGGACCAGTTGCAGGCCGAGCTGAACGGCTGCCTCGCGCTGGTGAAGATTATTTTCAACACGCTGGGCATGAAAGACTATCGTGTGCGCGTGGGCTTGCGCGACCCCGACTCGTCGAAGTACGTGGGCAGCCCGGCGAACTGGGACAAGGCCGAGGAAGCCTGCCGACAGGCCGCGGCGACGCTGGGAATTCCATTGAGTGCGGAGCCGGGCGAAGCGGCATTCTACGGCCCGAAGATTGACTTTGTCGTCAAGGATGTCATCGGTCGCGAGTGGCAACTCGGCACGGTGCAGGTGGATTACAATTTGCCGGAGCGGTTCAATCTCGGCTATGTGGGCAGCGACAATCAACTGCATCGCCCGGTGATGATCCACCGCGCGCCGTTCGGCTCAATGGAGCGATTCTGCGGCGTGCTGATCGAGCATTTCGGCGGGGCCTTTCCTGTCTGGCTGTCGCCGGTACAAATCAAGCTGCTGCCCATCAGCCAGAAGCATCATGAGTATGCGGCGAAAGTGGCGGAGCGCCTTCGCGCGGAGCGGCTGCGGGTGGATGTGGACGACCGCAACGAGAAGATCGGACTGAAGATTCGCGAGGCGCAGTTGAGCAAAGCGCCCTACATGGTGGTGGTCGGCGACAAGGAATCCGCCGAGGGAACGGTGAGCCTGCGCACACGCAGGAAGGGCGACGAAGGATCGCTCAGTCTCGACGATTTCCTCAAGCGGGCGCTTCATGCGGTGAACTCCAGAACGGTGGAAGAGTAAACCGCTTGCAATCTGTGCTATAATGCCCCTTTGCCATTCGACGGTTTCGTCGCACCTTGGCGGCCCTCGAATTTGTTCTGTCTAGTGAATGCATGTGGCCGAGCTGTTGTTAATAGTTTGCTAAGAGTTTGTTAAGAGTGAAGTTGCACAGCTCGCTCAGGAGGAACGTATCGCGGCTCCAAGTATCAGAGTGAATGAACGCATTCGCGCGCGCGAGATTCGCGTCATTGACGATGCAGGAACTCAGTTGGGCGTGATGGCGCCGTTTGAGGCCATCAAGATCGCACGCACGCAAAGTTTGGATTTGGTGGAGATATCGCCCACCGCCGTGCCGCCAGTCTGCAAGATCATGGACTACGGCAAGTATATTTATCAGCAGAACAAGCGCGCGCACGAAGCGCGCAAGAATCAGAAAGTGATCGTCGTCAAGGAAGTTAAGTTTTCGCCCAACACCGACGACCATGATTATGCGTTCAAGAGAAACCACATCATCCAGTTCCTCAAGGATGGCGACAAAGTGAAGGCCGTGGTGTTCTATCGGGGTCGCGAGATTTCGCACTCCGAGATCGGTCACAGGATGATGAAGAAATTGATTGAAGAAGTTGGCGACGCGGGGATCGTCGAGTACCAGCCGCGCATGGAAGGCCGGTCGCTCATCGCCATCTTCGCGCCAAAGAAGACGTCATAGCGCAGTTTCCGCCAGCCGCCGCCTTGCGCCGCGCTGGTGAATTCATGGAGGATTTCAGTGCCAAAGCTCAAGACCCATCGCGGCGCCGCCAAGCGCTTCAAAATTACCGCCAGCGGAAAATTCAAGCGCGGCCACGCCTTCGCGCGCCACATCCTGACGTCCAAGGACCGTAAGCGCAAACGCAAGCTGGGCAAAAACGCCATTACGGACAAGACGGATCATGCCCGAATCGCGATGATGCTTCCATACGCTTAGGCGCTGGCTGAACAAGTTTTTTCGGTTGTCATTTCGCGTGTTTAATTGTCATTCCGAGCGCAGCGAGGAATCCGCTTTTCAGACGCGAAACGTCCGTCGGACCATCAAGATTAGAAAGGGAGATTTACTACCGTGCCGAGAGTTAAAAGAGGTACCAAACGAATTGCGCGCCGCAAGAAAATCCTGGGACGCGCCAAGGGATATTTCCTAACAAAGAGCAAGCTGCATCGCTCGGCGAAAGAGGCGGTGGATCGTGCACTGTCGTTTGCCTTCCGCGATCGCCGCGCCAAGAAGCGCACCTTCCGCAGCCTGTGGATCATCCGCATCGGCGCCGCCACCAAGGCCCATGAGATGTCCTACAACAAGTTCATTCACGGATTGAAGCTGGCCGGCATTGAGCTGGATCGCAAGATACTGGCCGACATCGCGGTGAAGGACGCGCCGGGGTTCACCAATCTGGTCGCGCAGGCCAAGCAAGCGCTCGCCGCCTAGTCGCCTTGGTAGCCACGGTGAGAGATGTTCTCACCGTGGGATCTTGCTTGTAACGATTTTGTCATGCGGCGGGAGATCACCTCCCGCCGCATTTTCATTCCCGGCAACAATTAGCGCGCGTATTCCATGACTCCTATCGACGGCTCACAGCTTGACTTGGCGGACTTGGCAGCTCGCTCGCTCGACGAGCTGGGCATCACGGATGCCGCCGCGCTCGAAGCCGTATTTACGCGGCTCGATGCCGGACTAGCCAGCGAAGTCGGCGCGTTGCAAGACTCCGCTGGAACCGCTGATGCCATTGAGGCGCTGCGCGTCCGCTGGCTCGGTCGCAAGCAAGGCATCATTCGCTCCATCACCGATGGCTGGCTCAAGAATGCCCCCGGCGAGTTGAAACGCATCATCGGCCAGCGCACCAATGCGCTGCGCCAGATGGCGGAAGAACAAATTGCCGGTGTCGCTAAGCAACTCCAACTTGGGGCGATTGCGGAAGAAAACTCACAGGGCCGGCAAATGCCGCTCCCCCAATCAGACTGGGCTGCCACTCAGAACAGTGCGGCGCAGCAACAACTTAGTTATGTACCTTCGCCTTTTCTTGACATCACGCTGCCCGGCACGCATCGTCCGGCGGGCGTGCGCCATCCGCTGCGCCAGGTCATCAACGACATGGTGGAGATTTTCACTTCGCTCGGCTACTCGGTCGAGGACGGCCCCGAGATTGAATCGACTTACTTCAACTTCGAAGCGTTGAATATTCCCGAGCATCATCCTTCGCGCGACGATCAGGATACGTTCTACATCACGCCGGAGACCGTGCTGCGCACGCATACTTCGCCCGTGCAGATTCGCACCATGGAGAAGCAGTCGCCGCCGCTGCGCATCATCGTGCCCGGTCGCGTTTATCGTCGCGACGCGCCCGACGCCACGCACTCGCCCATGTTCCATCAGGTCGAGGGGCTGGCTGTCGATACGCACATCACCTTCGCGGATCTCAAAGGCACGCTCGACTATTTTCTAAAGTCGTTCTTCGGCCTCTCCGTGCAGACGCGCTTTCGCCCCAGCTTCTTCCCGTTCACCGAGCCGAGCGCGGAGGTGGACATCTCCTGCCTGTTCTGCGCGCAGGCTGGCTGCCGCGTGTGCAAAGGGTCGGGATGGATCGAGCTGCTGGGCTGCGGCATGGTGGACCCGGCGCTATTTAATTTTGTGCAATATGATGCGTCGCAGTACTCGGGCTTCGCCTTCGGCATGGGCGTCGAGCGGCTGGCCATGCTCAAGTACGGCGTGCAGGACATTCAGCAGTTCTATCACGGCGACATTCGTTTTCTGCACCAGTTCCGGTAATTGGCAAATGAAAATACTTCTTTCCTGGCTAAAAGAATTCGTTGCGCTCGATGCCGAGCCTCGCCAGATTGCGCATGACCTGACCATGCTCGGATTCGCCGTGGATGCGCTGACGCACGAGCAGGGCGAAACCATCTTCGAGCTGGACATCACCACCAACCGTCCCGACGCGCTGAACCACTATGGCATCGCCCGGGAGCTGGCCGCGCGCTATGGAGTTTCGCTGAAACCAGCGTTTGGAGCGCCCCAGCCACCCGCCCCTTTGCACGATACAAAGCCTCGCGCGCGCGGCAGCCGCAAGGACGGCGTGGTGGAGATCAAAGCCACAGACCTTTGTCCGCGCTACTCCGCGCGCATCCTACGCGACGTTACAGTGAAGCCTTCACAGGACTGGCTGCGCCAGCGGCTGGAACTGTGCGGCCTGCGCGCCATCAACAATATTGCCGACGCGACCAACTACGTTTTGCTGGCCTATGGCCACCCTCTGCACGCATTTGATCTGGATCGGCTGCAGGGCGGGCGCATCATCGTACGCAACGCGCGCGATGGCGAGAAGCTGAAAACGCTCGATGGCATCGAGCGAGTGCTGACTCCTCCCGATCTGGTGATCGCCGACGCGAAGAACGCCGTGGCGCTGGCCGGAATCATGGGCGGCGAGTCGAGTGAGATCACCAGCACCACACGCAATGTGTTGATTGAGGCCGCATGGTTTGACCCATCCACCATCCGGCGCACCGCGAAAGCCCTGGGAATGCGCACGGAGGCCTCGCACCGCTTCGAGCGCGGCGCGGACATTGCCGCGACGCTGCCGGCCGCCAGCACGTGCGCCGAGTTAATCCAGACGCTCGCCGGCGGCGAGATCGATCCCGCATCACTCGATGCCTATCCCAAGCCAACGGCGCGGCCCATTGTGATATTGCGGCGCGCGGAGATCGCGCGTCATCTCGGCATGGACTTGCCTTCCGCCGACGTCATGCGGATACTGGCTCCTCTTGGATTTTCGCCGCGCGAAAAGGGCCGCATCGGCCATACCGCATGGACTTGCACGGTCCCGTCGCATCGCGTGGACATCTCGCGTGAAATCGATTTCGTGGAGGAGATCGCACGGCATCATGGTTTTGACAAATTTCCCGTGCGCCTCCCTGCCTCCTCTGGTTATGCGTCACACCGCACACTTCATGCCCGCAAGGAGGACCGCGTCGTCGAGCGCGTGCTGGCGCTCGGTTACGACGAGACCATTTCGGCGGTGATGGTGAATCGAGCCGCGCTGCGCTACAGCGCCGCAACTCCCGTGGCGCTGTCCAACCCACTGAGCGAGGAATCCGCGGTGCTGCGCACGAGCATGGTTTCCGGCTTGCTTGAGGCCGTCGAATGGAATATGAATCGCGGACAGCGCCATGTGCGCTTGTTTGAGATAGGCAAGACATACGAGCGAAGATCGGACGGTTGCGCCGAATCCGCGATGCTGTGCCTGGCAGCGACCGGCGGACGCGAGCCCGACCGGGTTGGCGCGGCGGGGAGAAGCTTTGATTTCTTCGATATGAAGGGTGATGTCGCGCAGCTCGCCGAGTTGTTCGCGTTAGGAGAAATCAGCCTCGACAGCCGGGAGCTTCCTGATTATTATCGCGCCAGGCACGCCGCCCGGCTAACAGTGGGCGGTAAGTTTATCGCGCGGTTCGGACAGATTTCTTCCGCCGAGATGGAACTGCGGAAATTTCGCCAGGCAGTCTTTTTGGCCGAGGTCAGCCTGGATGCGCTGTATGCGCTGGCATTGCAACCACCGCAAGTGAAACCCATTTCGCGCTTCCCGGAAGTTGAGCGCGACTTTTCGCTCACGCTCTCCGATGAAACCACCTATGAAGCCGTTCGTGCCGCCGTGCTGGCGGCTGGGATCACGGGAGTGGAGAGCATTTGCGCCGTCGAGACCTTCCAGGACGAAAGCCTTCGCGCAAAAAAAAGTTACAGCCTGCTATTGCGCGTAACGCTTCAGAGTGCCCAGGGAACTTTCACGGAGGCCGAGTTGGCCGACGCCAGCGCAAAGATTGTGGCCGCGCTCGAATCCCGAACCGGCGCGCGCATTCGATCCGCTGGGTAGCGCACTTGCTGCCATCCCATTTCCCCGCGCTTCCGCATTGGTTTAAAATGTAAGTGGGAGATAATTAAATCCATGGCCAAAGAAACTACTCAATCCGCCGAACCCGAATTGGAATTGGGCGAGTCCGACGCGGGGATTGAATCACTCGCCAATCTCGAAAAGAAAATTCTGCTGACCCTCTCGCAACTGAAATCACTGCGCGCGGAAAAATCGGATTTGCAGCGCCGTGTAGCCGACCGGGACACACAATTAAAAGACCTGCGAGGACGGTTGGCGCGGATGGAGAGCGAGCGGGAGACGGTGAAGACACGGGTGCAGCGCCTGATCGCGGAAGTAGATTCAGCGTCTCCGGATAGCGGCCTTGAGAGCAGTGAGCAGTAACGCACCCTCGCCGCGGCGGCGTCCATCAAGACGTAACGGTTGCCAAGGAGGTTCGCATGGCCGGAAAAATGCAAAACGTCCCAGTAGAGATTTACGACCAGCCGTACAATCTGAGAACGGATTCGGGTGAGCAATACACGCAGGAACTGGCGCGGGCCGTGGACGCCACCATGCGCGCCATCGGCGAACAGACACGGTCGTACGATTCGGTCAAGCTGGCGGTACTGGCCGCGCTGCACTTTGCTGATGAATGCCAGCGGTTTAAGATCCGGTATAGCCACCTGCAGCAGGCCGTCACGGAGAAAGCCATTCTGTTCACCGAAGTACTGGACGAGGGCCTGGAAGATTCCCCGGCGGCCAAACGATAGCCATACATTCTCGCAGACTTGATCCAGAACGCATAAATTGTTGGGGTATAATATCGGCTGAGCAGTACTGCGAAGCATGTGAAGGTGATGTTATTTTTTGAGCTAATGATCATAACCAGGAGGTCCGGTTGTCATTCCCTTGCGCATACTCTTTCCGGTTATGCCGGAGTTCGGAGCAGCCATACGGAACGCACTGGATCACCCCCGTATCTAAACGGGTTCAAAAAATAGCTCGCACACGGCCCAGTGGTCTGCTCAATTTTCTTTTTTGATTCTCCGGAAATTCATCCCCTCAGAAATGATCCAGCGTGAACATACTTTTTATTGGCGACATCTTTGGCAAGCCCGGGCGCGCGATTGTGGCTGACCATCTGGCCGATATGATCCAACAGCACAAGCTGGAACTGGTGGTAGCGAATGGCGAGAATGCCGCGGCGGGCTTCGGCATAACGCCCAAGCTCACGGAGGAGATACTCGCGCTCGGCGTGGACGTCATCACCACAGGCAATCACGTGTGGGATCGCCGCGAGATCATGGAGTACATTCCCTCGCAGCCCCGACTGATTCGCCCCGCCAATTATCCCAGCGGGCCGGGACAGGGAATATTTCAGGGCACCACAAAAAGTGGAGTCGAGTACGCCGTCATGAATCTTCAGGGCCGCGTCTTCATGGCCACGCACAACTGTCCCTTTCAGACCGCCGATAAGCTGCTCGCGGCTCTTCCGCCGACGTGCAAGATTCGACTGGTTGACATCCACGCCGAGGCCACCTCGGAGAAGCAGGCGATGGGCTGGCATCTGGATGGCCGCGTCACCATGGTGGCCGGAACGCACACGCACATTCCCACCGCCGACGAGCGAGTGCTGACGCAGGGCACCGCCTACATCACCGACGTCGGCATGACCGGTCCGTACGATTCCGTGATTGGCGTGGTGAAGGAACAGATCGTGCAGCGCTTCCTCACGCAGATGCCCATGCGCTTTGAGGCCGCCGACGGCGACACGCGACTGTGCGCCGTGCTGATCGACGCCGACCCCTCGACGGGCCTGGCTCACTCCATCCAGCGCATCATGCTGCGCGCAGACTAAGAAATTCGTACGCACTCCATCCACGCTGTTCATATCCGAAAATATTTCGGCGCTGTGAAAGCGCGGATGTCAGGCGCATTCTCTCCCTTACTGGTAAAATAATCATTCACACCGAGCAGAGGAATCCGGCTATAAATCATGGGATTAATCGATCAATTGAACGAGCAGCAGCGCGAAGCGGTAACGCTGGCCGAGGGCCCACTTCTGATTCTGGCCGGCGCGGGCAGCGGCAAGACGCGCGTGATCACTTACCGCATCGTCCACCTGATCCAGCAACTCGGCGTGCGCCCCGACAGCATTCTCGCCGTCACGTTCACCAACAAGGCGTCGGAGGAGATGCGCGCGCGCGTTACATCTTTAATCGGCGGCGGCGGATCGTACCATTCGCGCCCCTGGCTCTCCACCTTCCACTCTTTCTGCGTGCGCATTCTGCGCGAAGATAGCGAGCGCATCGGCCTGGCCAAGCAGTTTGTGATTTACGATGCAGCCGACCAGATGGCCGTCGTGAAAGCATCGATAAAAAATCTGGGCCTCACCGAGCGCGATTTGCAGGCCCGCGCCGTGCTGAGCCGCATCAGTTACGCGAAAAATCACGGGCTTAGTTCAGAGGCAGCGTTCGACTCTGCCACGGATCCGCAGGCGGAGCGAATGGCCGTGGTCTACGACGCTTACACCAAGGCACTGCGTCAGGCAAGCGCTGTCGATTTCGATGACCTGCTGCTGCTGGGCGCACGGCTGCTGCGCGACGACGCGGAGACGGCGGCGAAGTATAATCAAAAATTCCAATACATTCTTGTGGATGAGTATCAGGACACCAATCGCCCGCAATATGAATTGGTCCGGCTGCTGACACAGACGCACCAGAACCTTTGCGTGGTCGGCGATGAAGATCAGTCGATCTATTCATGGCGCGGCGCGGACATTCGCAACATCGTGGAGTTTGAGAAAGATTATCCCAATGCGCGTGTGATACGTCTGGAGGAGAACTACCGTTCCACGCAAAATATTCTGGACGCGGCTTCCGCCGTAGTCTCCAACAACCTCTATCGCAAGGGTAAAACACTGTGGACCTCGCGGCAGGGCGGGGCGAAGATTGGAATCTACGAGGGGCCGGATGGCGAGAACGAAAGTTTGTTTGTCGCCGACTGGATTTCACGCCGCAAGCGCGATGAGCCTGACTTGCGATTCGCCATTCTCTATCGCACCAACGCTCAGTCGCGCCTCTATGAAGAATCGCTGCGCCGCTACGGGATCAAGTACACGGTAGTCGGTGGGATCAGCTTTTATGAGCGCGCCGAGGTTAAGGACCTGCTCGCGTATCTGAAGGCCGCCGCCAACCTGCATGACTCCGTCAGCCTGCTGCGCATCATCAACACGCCTACGCGAGGGATCGGGGCCACTACCGTCCGCAAGATTGAGGAGATGGCACTGGAGGCCGAGCTGCCGTTTTGGGAGACGATGGAGCAGGTTATTCGGCAGCAGTTGCTGCCCGCCCGCGCGCTGGCGGCCTTGCAGGAGTTCCGCAATGTCATGGAAGATTTGCACCGGAAAGTTTCCAGCACCGATGTGCCCGCCGTGTTGGGTGAAATCATCGACCGCACCAAGTACATTGAGGTTCTGGAGCAGGAGGGCACGCCCGAGGCCTTCAGCCGCATCGAGAACATTCAGGAATTATTGAACGCCGCCGCCGACAGCCGGGAGCGCGGCGAAAATCTGGCGGGCTTCCTGGATCACGCCGCGCTGATCAGCGATACGGACAGCTTCGACGAGGAAGCGCAGATAGTGCTGATGACTCTGCACAGCGCCAAGGGCCTCGAATTTCCCGTCGTATTTCTCGGTGGAATGGAAGAAGGCATCCTGCCGCATAGCCGTTCGCTGATGGATGCGCAGTCGCTCGAAGAAGAGCGACGGCTCTGCTATGTCGGCATGACCCGCGCGCAGGATGCGCTGATCCTCACCCGCGCCGAATCGCGGCGGCGCTACGGAAGCCAGATGCCGGAGCCATCCATCCCCTCGCGCTTCCTGAGCGAGATACCTGAAGAGTTGGTAGAGGACCTGTCGCGACGGCCTGCACCGCAGACGCGAGGCGCGGGATCTCGCGAACGATACTACGATTATGAGCAGAGCGAGCAGTCGCGATATTCCAGAATGCCCGCGGCAAAGGCAGCGCCCGCCGCCACGCCAGCGGTTAGCAGCAGCAATGTCCGGCGTTACTTTGGGATCAACGAAACGGCGATCGGCGGCAACGGGCACGACGACTCCGTGGAAGTCGCCACCACCGGCGCGCCGACACTGATAAAAGCGGGCAGCCGCGTGCGTCATGCGAAGTATGGCTATGGAACGGTGGTGCGCTGCGAGGGTTCCGGCGATCAAACAAAGCTGACGGTCAGTTTCCCCGGCGTTGGGTTGAAAAAGTTAATGGAGAAATTCGCCGACCTGGAGCGGGTCTAGCATATACGGGCCTGGCATATAGAGGATATCTGTATAACGTGCCATTCTGAGCGAAACGAAGAACCTGCTTTCCTGCAAATCGTCCAACACGGTAAAGTAAAAGCACCCCTTCGCTGCGCTCAGGAGGACAGTGCATGGGAATTTGCGAAGGGAATGAGGAATCCCGGGATAGCCGGAACAATCTAATGACTGTTCAACCTTCCAATCAACAGAGGGAGTCCGCGCCTGCCCAGCCGCCTGCTCTGAAGAATAAAGAGCCGAAGGAATTTCCTGTCGCCTTGGCCGCCGGCGCGGCGTTTCTGGCGATCGCATTGGGAGTTATGGCATTCATAGCCACACGACCCGGCCCACCTCCACCGCCTCCGCCCTCGCAGGAGGCCTACGACTACCTCGGCAAGCTGACGATCTCCGATATTCAGCTGAGCGCGGCGGAGAACATGCTGGGGCACGAGATGGTCTACGTCGATGCCAAGGTTCAAAACAATGGCGACAAGACTGTTACGACGTTGCGGCTGCGCTTATATTTTTACGATTACTCGAGCAAGCTCGTACTGCGCGAAGAGCAGGATGTAATACAGGCCACTTCCCCGCCCTCTTCCCCACCCTTGGCCCCCGGCGAGACGCGCGACTTTCAGTTGCGCTTCGACACACTCCCACCCACTTGGAATAAGCAGCCGCCACAGTTCCAACTCGTCTCACTTCAATTGCAATAAAGAATTTCCCCATAGGTGTATACCGCGATTCATAAAAATGTCGTCATTCCGAGGGCTGAAGTCAGCCCGAGGAACCTGCTTTTGATCTGTGCGTCGCTGCGAAAAGCAGATCCCCCTTCGCTACGCTCGGGATGACGACATTGTATGGGTTACGCCAACTTGAAAAATGAGCTGGGCTCTCAGGCGCGCTGGAGCAGGGAGAACTCGATGTCGATGTTCTCGCGCTGTCCGATGGCGTCGAGTTCCTGGCGAAGATTGTGCAGGTTGACGCGGGCAGGCACGGAGAGCCGCGCCTCCATGCGGAAGATGGGGGTGCCGCTCATGGCGGCCTCTTCTGTTTTGGTTTCCAGCGATTCGATGTTCACGCCCAGCCTGCTCAGCACGGAACTCAGTTGATGGACCACGCCGGGATGATCCATGCACGACGCCAGCAATCGACAAGGCAGTGCGGATTCAGACGCCGTGCGCGATGCCGGATGTTTGCTGGTGAAGGCCAGCCCGGTCTGCGCCGTCAGCAACGGGAGCGAAGCGGCTACGCGTTGCAACGCGTCTTCCTTGCCGGTTACCAGCAGGATGATGGTGAACTCGCCGCAGAAGACGGCCATCTTGCTGTCTTCAATGTTGCAGCCTTCCTTCAACAGGAACTGGCTGATCTGCTCGACCAGTCCGACACGATCCGGACCGACCGCGGTTACCACCAGATGTTCACGTTCGTAGGAGTTGGCAGTCATAAACTTTCCCTCGGCGATTGTCCTGATGACGTATCCGAACCGCG
>CAMBEY010000049.1 GCA_945865705.1 Candidatus Sulfopaludibacter sp. SbA3 | reverse complement strand
CGCTCGGTGTGGCGATACCGAAATTCGTTGGAAATGCGTGCGACCCTTACAGGGTCGGCGTGGTGGCGGGGATGTCGTCATCGGGGGCGCTGCCCCCGGCTATCCTGTGTATCCCCTGCGGGGATATTGCGGTCAAATGCGCTCTGATGTTACGTCCAAAGCAATCTTTCGTCATAGGACACGCCGTATTTCCGCAGCATGTCGATGAGCTCCGCCTCAAACGTCCTGGTCTTGCGATGTTCTTCTTGGCGTGCGATGTACCGCTTTAACAAGGGCACTTGCGACTGCCCAACGGAAAATGCGCCGTAGCCATCCTGCCACGCGAAATGTGCATAGGCCGGTCCCTGTGGCTTGATCCATTTCGAGGAGCTTTTCTTTAACTCACCCACGATGCTACTCAACGGGGCGTTCTTCGATAACACCATGAGTAAGTGAACGTGATTCGACGTGCCACCAATCTCCAAACAAGGTGAGTCGAGTTTGTTCAGCGTTCCAGCCATGTATGCGTGCAGTGTGGGTTTGATCTCGGCTTTGATCAAATGCCGACGCTCCTTGGTGGAGAAAACCACATGAACCAGAATATTCACCAACGTCTGCGCCATATCCCACCCACCTCCATCGCCATTCCACAAATTTCCCGCGGTGGATGAACGTTGATGGCTCATCCGCAAAATTCCCCGCAGGGGAATCATAAGTATAGCCGGGGGCAACGCCCCCGGAAACGAACCCAACCCCAAAACGACCAACGACCCTGTAAGGGTCGCACCAGTCGCCCGATGTCGCGGTGCCAAATTGCGTTGGAAACCTGTGCGACCCCTACAGGGTCGGCGTGGTGGTGGGGATGTCGTCACTGGGGGCGATGCCCCCGGCTATCCTATGAATCCCTTTCAGGGATTGGCTTGTCGAAGGTTAATATCTCTACCCCGGTTTTCCGTGCGTCCAAACGACTGTTCCCAATTGCGGAATTCCCAATTTTGGTCATCCGCAAAATTCCCCGTAGGGGAATCATAGTATAGCCGGGGGCATCGCCCCCGGACCCGGAGCCCACCCCCCCCAACCAATACACGACCCTGTAAGGGTCGCACCAAACGCGCGATCTGGCGATGCCGAAATTTGCTGGAAACCTGTGCGACCCCTACAGGGTCGGTGTGGTGGTGGGGATGTCGTCACCGGGGGCGTTGCCCCCGGCTATCCTCTGAATCCCTTTCAGGGATTGAGAGCACGGTAACGTCCCGTCTGTCCCCGGTTTCCGACCTGTGACTTGCCTATACCTCGCTTGCTGCCTTGCAAGTCAACCGCCGATTAAATCACGGAGATTGCGCCACAGCTTGATCAAGAGAGCTCCTGGTACCAGAACCATTATTCCGTAAAAGAATGACGTGATTGCCGCGACCCAAACATTATCCACCAACACTATGACGATTCCGGTGAATAGAAAACCCGAGATACTTCCGACCAGAGCTGCTGATGGTTGAGGGACGCCCCAGAATTCGTTCAGGCTAACTCGATACTTTACCTTGGCCCCTGTGTGAAGAACGTCAAGCCCAATAAAAGGCGGTTTCCCGATTGTTGCTTCGTTAAGGAAAGTCAAGCGCACTACCTGACTACGGTTCATCGTTGGAATCAGGTACTCCCTGTCACTGGCATGCAGGTTCTTTTGCAAGTCTGTCGGGTTTCCGCCGGATGGGACCATAAGTGTGCGCGAAAACGCCTCAGACCATTTTAGACTGCGGGTTGTGCCTAGAATCTCGGTACGTTCCGTAAGAAGAATCGTGTCGCCTGAGAACACCCGTACATTGACGTCCTCGTAGTCCTTTAGGCTCTCATTCCGAAGCTCAATCGTAGAGGAATAGAGGTTGGCAACAGAATTATTGTTCCAAGTAACTCGCACTGTCCCAAATATAGCGTCATCACCGGAGACGGCAACTTGATTGTGCGAGACAAAATAGGTGAATAGTCCGCGCTTGTTCAGGATGCGCTGTGTGAAGAGAGTGAGAATTGTTCCGACGACTGCGGAGAGCATCGCTACTACGAGGCGGTTCTCCATGAGCGTGAAATCCATCTGAGAGCCTCCCTATTCCTGCTCAGAACGCCCCGCCAAAAGTGTTATCGCTGGCGGTTGCCCAAACCACTCCATTACTGTCGCGGCTCGGATCGCACCTTCCCGTGAAGGCGATACTCATTATACCGCCGCTGGTTCACGTCGCGGAGCGATGCAGAGAGGAATCGTCAGGGCACGGTTTCAACCGTGCCGAATGGGCGCGGCTTGGCGCCGCAGCGGGCACTTTGATTTGCGCTTGGTCTTTGTTTTACCTTCTAGCGCAGTGCCCGCTCCGACTGCGTCTGATCTTTAATAGTCGCTCCGACTGCGTCTACGCTCTGGCCTGCCCTCCTACGCTGAAGCTTCGGAGGGCGCGCCCTCAGCAAGGAAGCTGCGCTTCTTCATTTGCTGGCGGTACGACTGAAGTCTTGCCCTGACGTGAGGAAGGGGTATAAGATGCCGTGCCCTGACGTGGGGAAGGGCCGGAGATGCCGTGAAGTGGAAAATTTCTGCCGGGGAGGGCTGGGTGATTGGCCCTTGAGTTTGGGGCGCTCCATGACTGTCGCGGCTCGGATCACTCCCCTCCACCAGCGCTTCGTTAGGCGGGTTCCAACACTCCAATGGGATTGCCTGTTACCAGGCTGTAGAGCACGTCTGGGCAAAAATCCACTTCGTTGGGCCACACGATGGTGCCCGCTTCGGGATCCACCTGGACTTGCTGAAAGAAGGCGAGGTCCTCCAGCGGTTTGAATATCCCGCCCCGTCCGACCACGCGCGCTTTGAGGTCCAACACACCGGTTGTGCCATCGGTGAAACTCAACTCGAGGCGATACTCGCCAAGATACCGGACTTGAGTGACTCGTGGTAGCATAAGTTTGCCTTTCTGCGTTACTGTCTTACTACGCCATTCCAGTTCCCCGTCTTACTTCAGCGGTTCAATCCGTTCCGCCGGATGGTCCTTTCGTAGTTGCTCCCAGTTATGAATCAGCTCGCGCTGATGAAGCGCCGCCCATTCAATCACCATCGACACAGCACGATTGGGGAGCTTCCCTTCCAGCAGTATGATCGGATCAATCCCCACCTTGGCCTCATTCCCCGCATAGATGGCGTGGAAGTGCGGCGGATTGTGATCGTCGAAGTACATGCGAATCAGGATGCCGAAAAACCGGCTGACTTCTGGCATTTGTCCCCACGCGTAAAGCGACCTCTCAGACGAGGTGATCTGCCGCCAAGCCGAATCTGTCGGCAGGCAATGCTGCTCGATTCTCATTATAAGCCCAAGCCCGGAAGGGCGAAAGGAGAACACTTAGGTTCAGTATTTGTTGCGTCGCTCATCATCGAATCATCGGGGACAAGTCATCGGGGACAGATAGGACATTACCCATCCTAATAAGTTTTCCTGAACGGTCCTGTTCGATGGTCAGTGGAAATCATTATAGGTGACCGCTCCCTTTCGGTCGCGGCTCGGATACACCATCAGTCAAAATGCTGCTAAGCAATGCGAGCCTCGGTAAGCAAGTCAATTATTCCGGAAGAACCGCGGATTTTGTCTATATGGAAAATTTGGTCAGGAACGCGAATTTGGCGGCGGCGTGCGGTCGCGTCCTGCCTTTCCCAAATCGCCACCCACCAAATTTGCGGTTTTTGCGGAATTGACCAAATTTTCCGGGGAGGCGGGTGCTGGGAGTGTGGCAATTATGCAACACTTGATCCGAAAAATGTGGTGGAGGCGGGGGCGCAATGGACTCTAAAAGGGACTCCTGACGGCGGTGGTCAGAGCCGATGATTTGGTCAGAACCGTGAAAGTTTGCACTTTGGTCAGGTTGGGCAATCTGGTCAAGTTGGCGCGAATTTTGGGCGGCAAAATGGGGTCCCAATTGGGGGGCTGGGGACGCAATGGGGGCGAAAGTTTAGTCGGCACCGGCGTGGCTGACGGCTAGCTCGGGCGCCGCGGTTTCCGAGGAGAAGTCGGAGGCGTTGGCGGCGAGGTCGTGGCCTAACTCGTCGGCCAGATCGCTTGAGGTAACCAGGGTCCATGAGCTGCGGTCGCGCATGAGCTTCAGGACCAGTGCGGTGTGCATGGCGTGGCCAGCGTGCTCGGCGACGACGTGGCCGATGAGGGGATGGCCGAGCAGCGCGAGGTCGCCGATGAGGTCGAGTACCTTGTGGCGCGAGCACTCATCCGCGAAGCGCAGGCCTTCGGGATTGAGCAGGCCGTCGGGGCCGAAGACCAGCGCGTTTGCGAGCGAGCCGCCGCGGATCAGGCCCATGTCGCGCATCTGGTCGAGCTCGTCGAGGAAGCCGAAGGTGCGCGCTGGGGCGATCTCGCGCGGGTAGGTGGCCGCGCAGAGGGTGATGTCAGTCGACTGGATGCCCACCATCGGATGCGCGAAGCCGATCTCGCTGGTGATGTGGAAGCCGCTGCTGGAGCGGGTTTCAGCGCTATGGGCGCGAGAGCTTGTGTTTGCGACGCCATGCGAGTTGGCGCTCTTGTTCACGCGGATTAAGGTGTGAGCATCGCCGCTCGGGCCACTGGGAAATATGGCGATGCGCTTGGAGCGCTCGACGACCTCGACCGGCTTGAGTATTTTGATGTAGCAGCGCGCGGCGCGCTGACGGCGGCGGCCAGCGGCGTCGATCATGCGCACGAAGGGCAGCGCGCTGCCGTCCAAGATGGGCAGCTCGAGAGCGTCAATCTCCACGATGACGTTGTCAATCTCCATACCGACCAGCGCCGAGAGCAGGTGCTCGGTGGTGGAGATTAAGACGCTCTTGCGCATCAGGCTGGTGGCGTAGCTGACGCGCGCAATGTGTTTCCACGACGCGGGAATCTCGAAGTTGTCGAGGTCGGTGCGGCGGAAGACTACGCCGGTGTTGGCTGCGGCGGGCAGAAGACGGATGTTGACCTTTGCCGCGCTATGCAGTCCGACGCCAGAGGTCGATACCGGTTCGACGATGGTATGCTGATGGCTGGCCAGGCGGTTCGCCATATTGGTTGTCTCCAAACTCGTTCTCCCCGTTCTCGGTTAATACCCGGGACTATTAGATGCCATTCAACCCTATTAGGTCGCAGGTGTCAACTATATAATTAAGAAGAAGTTATGAATGTTATATTATTCTGATGTGTGTCAATTGCGCAACAATTTGTGTGCTTAAATCAGCCACAGGGAGACCGTAAACTGATTCGCCAAGATGAGCTTATTGAGAGGGCCGCCAGCCTCTGGCAAGCCATACTTGGGTCGGGGAATTGCTCTGCGGATGCGCCCCTCAAAAGCGATATGAACTCATAACTATGAGTAATACCTTGCTTGTTTCCCCACATCGAAGCTGATAAAATGGCGGTTTCGAATAGGGCTCCGGTAAGTCGCAATGAGTCGTTGGAATGTGTCGTTGGAATGAGTAGTTAATGAACATGTCTTGTAAAGGGATAACCTCTACGGAAGGGTCGTTCTGTGGCTGAGGAATTGGACTTGGTGATTCTGGGCAGCGGCCCCGGTGGCTACGTGGCGGCGGTGCGCGCCGCGCAGTGGGGTCTCCGAACGGTAATCGTGGAGAAAGAAAACTGGCTTGGCGGCACCTGTCTCAACGTGGGTTGCATCCCCACCAAGGCGCTGCTCTTCAATGCGGAAGTCTATGATTTTGTCCGCCACGCCAAGGAGTTTGGGATCGAGTGTGGCGAGCCGACGGCAAATTGGGAAGCCGTGCGAGCGAGGCAGCAAAAAATTGTTCTGAAGCACAACAAGGGTGTCGAGTACCTGCTCAAGAAGCACAAGATTGAGACCGTTCGGGGCTATGGGCGCTTGCTTGGCAAGGGCCGCATCGGAGTCGAGTCAGCGTCGGGCAATCGCGAACTGCTGGCCCGCAACATCATTCTTGCCACAGGATCTGAGGCGCGCATTCCTCCCGGCATGGAACCGGATGGCGAACGCGTACTCACCAACCGCGAGATACTTGAAACGAAGTCCATTCCCAAGAGCCTGATTATTATTGGCGCAGGCGCGGTGGGCGTAGAGTTCGGGTCCGTCTATCGTCGCTTCGGAACAGAAGTCACCATCATCGAAATGCTGCCACGCATTCTTCCGCTTGCGGACGAAGAAGTCTCCAAGGAACTGGAACGCGCACTCAAGAAGCAGGGCATGCAGTTCCTGACTGGCGCCAAAGTCGAGAAGCTCAATCGGCACAAGGATGGGGTCGAGGTGGAGATTTCCCAGGGAGAGAAGAAGCAAACCCTGCGCGCCGAGCAAGTGCTGGTGGCGGTCGGACGCAAGCCCAACACGGAGAATGTGGGACTTGAAAAAACCAAGGCCGAGGTCGAGCGCGGGTTCGTGAAAACGGACGGATATATGGCCACCGCAGAGCCGGGTCTTTACGCCATCGGCGACATCGTGGCTGGCGCTCCTCAACTAGCGCACGCCGCTTCGATGGAGGGCATCGTGGCCGTGGGGCGCATGTGCGAACGTCCCGTCCCGCCGATGAACTTCCGCCAGATCCCCGACGCCGTCTACTGCGATCCGCAGGTGGCTTCCGTCGGACTAAGCGAGGCCAAGGCCAGGGAACTCGGGCATGACGTGAAGATCGGGCGATTTCCTTTCAAGGCCAACAGCAAGGCCAGCGTTCTGGGTGCTGAAGAGGGTTTCGTCAAGCTGGTCTGCGACAAGAAGTATGGCGAGATTCTGGGCGCTCACATGATCGGCTCCGGAGTTACCGAACTGATCGGTGAGATGACCATGGCCATCCGCATGGAGGCGACGCTCGAAGATTTGCAGTACACCGTGCATGCCCATCCGACTTTGTCTGAAGCCATACTGGATGCGGCTGGAGCGGCGGACGGCATCGCCATCAACATCTAGCGATAGAGGGTGATGCAGACTGGTAATTCCGGCGAGTGAGGCCATTGAGAACCCGATGGGTAGCTACACAACTTCAACGGAAGTCCACGCCCTGCGAGTAATATCGGAGCCGCTGAGTTCACTGGGTGATCGTACTTGCAAAGTCTATCGCATGGGCCGCGTGCCGTACGGTGAAGCGCTGAAACTGCAAGCCGATCTCGCGGACCGGCGCAAGCGGAATGAGATAGCGGACTCGCTGGTTTTGCTGGAGCATCCGCCTGTGGTTACTCTGGGCCGCAACGCGCGCCGCGAGAATCTGTTGAGCAGTGCCGAGCAACTGGAGCGCGACGGGATCGAGTTGGTCGAGACCAACCGAGGCGGGGATGTCACCTTTCACGGACCGGGCCAGTTGGTGGGCTATCCCATCGTGGATTTGGGTCGCATTCGTAAGGACGTTGGCTGGTATCTACGAACGCTGGAGGAAGTCCTCATCCGATCCCTTCAGGATATAGGGCTTGCCGCGTCTCGCCAGTCCGGCATGACAGGGGTTTGGATTGAGCGTGGAGATGCCGGTCCGGCGAAGGTGGCAGCACTGGGAGTTCACCTCAGCCGCTGGGTTACCTCGCATGGCTTCGCGCTGAATATCGATACGGACCTGCGATATTACCGGCACATCGTGCCCTGCGGAATTTCGGCGTACCCGGTTACTTCGCTACGGGAGTCGTTGGCGGGGGAGTTGGATCGCGAGGCGCTGGAGTGCAGTATCGTCGGGCACTTCGGAACGCTGATGGGCCTGTCCATGACGGTAGGGGCCGGTACGCAGTCCACTGCAAAGTGGCTTAAAACTGCCGCGGCTATAGTTTAAATTTAGGGGGATGGTCATGCCGACAACTGATGTGCTGATGCCGCAGATGGGCGAAAGCATCACCGAGGGCACGGTTACCAAGTGGCTCAAAAAGGCCGGGGACCGCGTCGGCAAGGACGAGCCCTTGTTTGAAATCTCCACTGACAAAGTGGATGCCGAGATTCCATCGCCAGTTTCTGGAACGCTCTCCACCATCCTTGTGAAGGAAGGGCAGACGGTAGCCGTGCAGGCGATTGTTGCGCAGATTGAAGCCAGCGCATCGGATGCTGCCGCCGCAACCGCTGCTCCGCCGCCAGCAGCAAAAGCGGCCGCTGCTCCACCGGCCAAGCCCTCCGCTCCCGCTTCTCCCCGCGCGTCATCTCCCGCACCTCAGCCCGTAGCCGCCGAGGCTGCTGGCAGCTCTGATGAGGACGATGACAAGCTCCGTAGCTCGCCGCTCGTGCGGCGGTTGGCGAAAGAGAACAACGTCAATCTGGCCGAGGTGGACGGCACGGGTCCAGGTGGTCGCATTACCAAAGAGGATCTGCTGGCTCACATGGAGCGCATGAAGTCCTCACCTTCCCGCAGGGCTTCCGCCCCTGCGCCTGCGGCGCCGGACACAGTTCCTGCCGCGCCTGCTGCTTCCAGCGCTGGCCGCGCTCGTGAAGAGATTGTTCCCATGACGCCGATGCGCAAGAAGATCGCCGAGCGCATGGTCTTCAGCAAGCACACGGCGGCTCACGTCAGCACGGTGTTCGCGGTGGACCTGACCAAGGTGGTCGCTCTGTCCCTGAAGGAGCGCAGCCGCTTCGAGCAGCAGGAGGGCGTAAAACTCACCTACACCCCCTTCTTCATTCGCGCCATCATTGACGGCATCAAGCGCTTCCCGGTGTTGAACGCGAGCATCTCGGGAGAAGAGATTATCTACAAGAAAGACATCCACATGGGCATTGCCGTGGCGCTCGATTGGGGCCTGATTGTTCCCGTGATAGCGCACGCCGATGAGAAGAGTTTCCTGGGACTGGCGCGGTCGATTGCCGATCTTGGAGAGCGGGCGCGGAGCAAACGCCTAAGCGTGTCCGAGGTGGAAGGTGGAACTTTCACTCTCACCAATCCCGGCGTCTACGGCGGACTATTTGCCACCCCGATCATCAACCCTCCGCAGGTGGGCATCATCGGTGTGGGTGGAGTGAAGAAGACTCCGGTGGTGGTTGACGACGCCATTGCCATTCGCTCCATCGTGCACCTCACACTGAGCTATGACCACCGCCTCATCGACGGAGCGGTCGCTGATCAGTTCATGGCCAGCGTTCGGCAGTATCTGGAAGGCTGGGACGAAGACCTTTATGTATAGCGAAATTGCTGCTTGCGGCGTTTTTCGGTAAAAGTTCGGAGCTGAATCGGATACAATAGATATTTTGTGTCAGGGCCATCGCAGTTCTCAATGCGCAAGCAGCTTCGCCTATGGTTTCCTGCCGAGTCGGCGGGATATGAATCCGGGCGTGCAATAGAGGCCGGTTGATTGCCGGAGATGCTCTTGATGTGCCCTCACGAATATAAAGAAACTGTAAAGAAGAATCTCTATAAGGACCGGTGGTAATAACGTGGAACTCAATTTGATTTTGGGGATCAGCATCTTCGGACTAGTGTTCGCTGTGTTTCTGATGAAGGACGTATTGCGCCGCGACACGGGCACTCCCGCCATGCGCGAAATCTCCGACGCTATCAAGCAGGGCGCCGAGGCGTTTTTGAGCCGTCAGAATCGGACGATTGCGTATATCTCCCTGGCGCTCGCCGCGCTAATTTACATTCTCTACGCTTTCGTCCGCACGCCCACGGCGCACGATCCAGCCAGCCCGGCGCAGCTCGCGTTGTGGACTACCATTTCCTTTGTTCTCGGAGCGGCCTGCTCGGTGGCTTCCGGCTACATGGGGATGTGGGTGGCGATCCGCTCCAATATTCGCACGGCTGCGGCGGCCACCAAGAGCATGAACAACGCGCTCCAGACTGCGCTGCGCGGCGGAGCGGTCTCGGGATTTTTCGTAGTCGCGCTCAGCCTGCTCGGTGTGGCGGGACTTTTTGCGCTGATCCGCGCCATGGGTGTTACGCATGATGTCTCCCAGATTCCGCTGCTGATCGTCGGCTATGGATTTGGCGCCAGCATCGTCGCCCTGTTCGCTCAGTTGGGCGGCGGCATCTATACGAAGGCCGCCGACGTGGGCGCTGACTTGGTAGGCAAAGTGGAAGCGGGCATCCCCGAAGACGATCCGCGCAACCCGGCCGTCATCGCCGATCTGGTGGGCGACAACGTGGGCGATTGCGCCGGTCGCGGCGCGGACCTGTTCGAGTCCACCGCCGCTGAAAATATCGGCGCGATGATTCTCGCCGCGGGACTCTATCGGGCGAACCAGACGTTTTTTGAGGAGAATAACCTGACGCTCATCGGGGTGCTGATGTTCCCGCTGGTAGCGCGCGCATTCGGCATCATCGCCTCCGCCATCGGCATCATGCTGGTTCGCGCGAGCGAGACGGAAGACCCCATGAACGCGCTGAACCGTGGATATTACATTACTTCCGCGCTGGCCATGGTCGGGTTTTATATTTCCTCCCGCTGGCTGCTGGGCACGGAACACTATTTCAATTTTTTCCTGTGCGGAGTCATCGGAGTGCTGGCCTCCATCGCTTTCGTCTTCATCACCCAGTACTACACGGAGTACCGCTACCGGCCCGTGCAGTCCATCGCGGAGGCCTCGAAGACCGGCCCGGCGACGAATATCATAGCCGGCCTCGCGGTGGGCATGGAGTCAACCGGACTGCCCATCTTCGTCATCTCGTTTGCGATCATCAGCAGCTACTTCCTCGGCAACAGCTCGGGACTGGCCAGCGCCGGATTGTTCGGCACCGCGGTGGCCACCATGGGCATGCTCGGCCCCTGCGCGTTCATTCTGGCCATGGATACTTTTGGCCCCATCACCGATAACGCCGGCGGCATTGTCGAGATGAGCGGCCAGCCGGAAGAAATTCGCATGAGGACGGATCGCCTGGATGCCGTCGGCAACACCACCAAGGCGCTCACCAAGGGTTATGCGGTAGGTTCGGCGGGACTGGCGGCGTTTCTTCTGTTCGGCGCTTACCTCGACGAAGTGCATAATTACATGCCGGACTTTAAGCCCGCCATCAATCTGAACAAGCCGGAAGTTTTTGTCGGCGCAATGCTGGGCGCGGTGCTGGTGTTCCTGTTCTCGTCGCTGGCCATGAAGGCCGTAGGCTCCGCCGCGTACGCGATCATCAACAACGTGCGCGAGCAGTTCAAGCGCGACCCCGGCATCATGAAGGGAACCTCCAAGCCCAACTACGGCGAGTGCGTGGACATCGCCACGCGCGCCGCGTTACAGAAAATGGTGGCGCCTGGCTTGCTCGTGGTCGGCATGACCATCGGCACAGGCCTGGCCTTCAAATGGCTCTATTACGCGATGGGTCAGCCCGCCGAAGGCGCCTCGGGCGCGGAGGTGATGGGCGGATTCCTGATGGTGGGAACCATCACCGGCATCCTCATGGCTCTGTTCCTCAACAACGGCGGTGGAGCCTGGGACAATGCCAAGAAGTATATCGAGATGGGCAACTACGGCGGCAAGCGCTCCGAGCCGCACAAGGCCGCGGTGGTCGGCGATACGGTGGGCGATCCCTGCAAGGACACTGCAGGCCCCTCGCTGCACGTGTTAATTAAACTTTTGGCAACCATCACGCTGGTGATGGCCCCGCTGTTCCTGTAAGGGATTTTGCGATTGGTTGTGGCGGTTCGTTCCGATCAGGCGTGATTACTGTACGGTGATCACGGTCGTTTCGGTGCGGACCGCTTCTTTATTTCTTCTGATGGTGCGCACGTGCCGCACCTGCTTCACCTGCCAGGTGTTTGAGTCCAGAATAAACTCCCCCTTATCATCAAGACTCATTTGCTGTGATGGATCGGCATTGGCCGATTTACCGGCGGAGTCGTAAGACAGCGTGGGATCGTACTGTTGAGCAAACCCCACGCGCATCTCACCGGTTGCCGCATCGGGCGCGCCGGGTGTGATCTCCATTTCTCCATCCAGCGTTCCCGTGGGGCCAAACGGGTTGAGCATCGCGGACTTGATGCGCGTGGTCTTGCCCGCTTCCAGGCGCATGCCTGAGATGCCAAAGAACAGATCGATCTCTTTGCGCGCGGCGCTCAACAGAGTCTCCGGCGTAAGCGCTTTGGTAATCGCTTCGGCAGCGCGCTGGCGGGTGGCGGGATCGGCGATTTTGGCGGTGGCCTGGGGAGCGAGCAGCGTCACAAACTCCTGAATCCTTGCCTTTAATTCCGACTCGTTCCGCAGCCCAAGATAATGCCCCGTGGGATCAAGCTGAACCTGCAGCCTGAGATCAGCGAAAATTTTCTCTGCCATTTCGAAGATCGGGTCTGCCGGCGCTGCTCCGCCTTCTTTCGTTGCCACGCCCGCCCGCCATTCCAGTTGCGTGCCGGTCGTGCTCTTGCGGACCACGCGAAGCGATATGGGTGTGTGATAAGTTTTGCGCTGGGAATTGTCTCTAGCATCATCGGATTGAATTTCAAGTTGCAGTGAGAGTTTTTGTCCCGGCAGGTAGCGCGGGTTAATGACGATTCCTTGAGCGGGCGTAACTTGGGCGGGCGTAACTTGGGCGTCAGCCCCATCGACTGCAAACAGTGTGATGAAGGAGAGCGTGGCAATAAGGAGTCTCGGCTTCATCGGGATCCTTCCTGCAATATGCGGCTGGCTAGTGCAGCTACGGCGACCATCTGCCTCACGTCATGCACGCGGACGATCTGCGCGCCATTCAGGATGCAAGCTGCCACTACCGCCGCCGTTCCGCAAAGAATCTGCTCTGGCGACGCATCTTTTAGTTTCGCGGGAAGTTTGGCAGGCGTGAGGTCGGACACCAGGCGCGCAGCAATCGTCTTGCGAATGAAGGATTTTCGCGAGGGGCCGGCGAGCAGAGGGAATCCGAGTTTCCGCAGCCGGGGCAGGGCAGCAATCAACTCAAAATTCTGATCTATTGATTTGCCGAAGCCGATTCCCGGATCGAGGACGATCTGCTCTTTGCCCACTCCAGCCGCCAGCGCGGTGCGGACGGACCATTGCAGACCCTCCCGCACACTGCGCACGATATTGCGGACTGGTGGAAGTAATTGCATGGTCTGCGGTGTTCCGCGAATGTGCATCAGAATCAAACCCACGCCATGCTTGCGGGCCACCGCCGCCATGCCGGGATCAAGTCGCAGTCCGCTCACGTCATTGATGACCTGTGCGCCCGCACGAATGGCACGCTCGGCTACAGCCGCCTTGTAAGTGTCGATGGAGATAGGGATGCGCAGCCCCTTGCTCCGCAGCGCTTCGATGACGGGGATCGTGCGGTCGAGCTCTTCTTCCGCAGGCACCGGCGTCGCGCCTGGACGGGTCGATTCGCCACCGATGTCGATGATGCCCGCGCCTTCCCGTTCTATCTCCAAACCG
>CAMBEY010000048.1 GCA_945865705.1 Candidatus Sulfopaludibacter sp. SbA3 | reverse complement strand
TACAGTCGCGGCACTGTTAAGAGTTCCGCGCGGCGCGCTCCAGGGCCGTCAACGATTCTTCCTTCGTGGGGCGATACTCGGCTTCGCCGGACCACAGCCCTCGTTCGAGTAACCCTCTCAAAATCAGCCCTGCGGCCTCAATGGATTCGCGATCCGTCAGCGGACGGCGCGCCGTCTTCTTGAAATCAGCGAACGAGGCATGGGGCAGGGAGATCACCACCGCGCGTTCATCAACCATGAACTTCACATCCACCGTGTCGCTGTGCCGCGGCGAGATGCCCGTGGCCAACGTGTGGAAGCTGCAATCGTAAGTCTGCGTAGAGCCTCTGGGGACCACTTGAAATGCCGAGTAACTCATGGGAGAACTCTCATCCATTCAGCCATCAGGAACGTGGCGGGCTGCGCTGCAATTCTCCATTCTACTGTGACCAGCTGGTATTATTTCAGCCATGCAGCGACAGAGCCGCGACCGGGAGGGAGCGGTCCGGGGAAGTCCCCGATCGTCAACGAACATAATCAGCTAAACCATCCACCGCGCATTCCCGCGCGCGAAGGTATATTGCGCCTCCAGCAACCGCTCACTCCCGGTCGCGGCTCTGTCACGCAAAAATGCCCCGCGACGGGATTCATCGCGGGGCATTTTTGATTGGACGGGAGCGTCGGATTATTTCACGTACCCTTTGGCCGAAACCGTGGTGGTCGTGAGTTGAGCGTTATTGTTGTCCTTGTCCTTCAAGGTCGCGGTGGCCGAGATCGGCAGAGTGGTCGCGTCCGCGCAAGTGGTGCTGATGCCCGCGGCGGACTCGCCCTTGCGGCTCAGGGTCAGATGCCAACTCACCCAGAGCGTTTTGTTCGCGCCCACCTTGACGGTGCACGGTCCTTGCGGGCCGCAGGGAGCTCCATCGTCGCCGACCATCTCGAAGTTGTCTTCGTTGCTGGTAAATCCGGTGGTAGTGAACTGGCCCGCGTGAACCGCGTTGGCGCCGCGCGGCACCAGGTTCACCGCGCTGAGGTCGATGGTCACGTTCTTATCCGCATTGTCATTCTTCCAAAGCATGTTCAGGAAGAAATTGCCCGGATTGGTGGAGGAGATCACATTGCTCTGCGAACGAGCGACAATCTCGAATGTGCCGCCGGTGTTGGTGGCGACGTCGGCGCCCGCGCAATTCTCCAGCAGGTTGAAATCGCCGTCGGTGAAAAATCCACCTTCAGTCGGTGTCGGCACGGAGGAACCCCCTGAGCCACTTCCTGTTCCACTTCCTGAGGAGTCATCCGAATCACCGCCGCAGGCGCGTCCCACCAGCAGATGAATATGCACCATCTTGTGCGTGGATTCCACGCTGCGCTGCGGTGTGGCGCGCACATGGACATTCAGCGTATAGGCGCCATCGGCCAGATTCAGCGCGTTGACCTTAACTTCCCGTGGCTGCATCACGCCGTTATCCAGGATTTTGAAGGCAGCCGGAACCGTGGTCAACTCGGCCAATCGACCGGAGGGGTCCAACTCCACGGTGGCCTCGTCGCCCGCGACGCCGTTCTCGTTGGTCAATTTGAACTCGAATGGGAAGATCAGGCTGGGCGAGCTGCCCGCGGGCAAGCAGGAGACGTAGCGCCAGTTGTTGGCCTCGTCACCAGGCAGGACAGGGACGATGGCCGCAGTGCCCGTGCTGGGTTTGGCCACCACGGTCAGCAAATCCTTGCTGCGTTGCTTTCCGTTGTTTGAGCCATTCCCCTGGCCGTTATTGCCGTTCTCTTTTTCTTTGCCCTGTCCATTACCGTTACTATTGCCGGGGCCATCGCCATCTAGTCCCGGAGGACCATCAGGCGAATTGCCCCGGCCATTGCCCTCATTGCCATTCTGTGCCGAAGCCAATGGGGCCAGTGAGCCTGCGATCAGCCCTCCCAGCACCATGGCGGTCACCATTTGGCGTTTCAACCAGCGTGTAGAAGTGTTCATTTTCTGCATGTTCCTCCGATTCCCCGATGCGGTTGCTCCGGCCTAAATTGCGCACGGCGACCGAGTCGTAACTGGGGGAACTCAAGTTGTTGAATTAATAATATAAAAGCGTTGGGGAACTTTTTAAATAGTACCACAGTCCCAATTCGCGTGAGCCGGAGTAGGACTAACAGAGCCGGGACCGGGAGGGAGCGGACCCGTTCGACGGTCAGCGACAATCGGCGAGCGGTCCACTCCCTCCCGGTCCCGGCTCTGTCACGCGAATCTACTTGGCGTGATTCTTCCTGGTTTGAATGACGATGGGAGTGGCGTGGAAGCCATACTTATGGCGCAGTTGGTTGATGAGGAATCGCTCGAAAGAAAAGTGCAGTTTCTCTTTGCGGTCCGAGAAAACCACAAACGTCGGCGGCGCGGCCGAGGATTGAGTCATATAGTAGATCTTAGGCCGCCGCGATCCGGGTGAGGTGGCGCGTCCGATGTCCACGGTCTTGAGAAACTTGTTCAGCTCGCCGGTGGTGATGCGCAGGCGGCGTCCGGCATAGGCGGCGCGCACTTCGGGCAGTATCTTGGGGATGCCCAGCCCGGTCTTGCCAGAGATAAAGATGCGTGGCGCAAACTCCAGGAACTTCAGTTTCCAGCGTGCGTCCTCCAGCATCTTCTCCGTTTGCTCGTGCGTTTTCTTGACGCAGTCCCACTTGTTCAATAGCAGGATCAGCGATTTTCCCTCTTCGTAAGCGTAGCCCGCGATGGTGGCGTCGGACGCCGTGATGCCCTCGGTCGAGTCAATCACCAGCAGCGCCACGTCGCATAGGCGAATGTGCCGACGCGCCATCACAACGCTAAGCTTCTCGGCCATCAGATGCGTCTTGCCCTTGCGGCGAATGCCGGCTGTGTCGATCAGGCGGAAGCGCGTTGTCTGGCCCTTGTCGGTTTGTTCGATGAGCGTATCCACGGCATCGCGCGTGGTTCCCGGCACCTCGGACACGATGGAGCGGTAGCCGCCGGCCAGCGCGTTCAGCAAAGTGGATTTGCCCACATTGGGACGTCCGATGATGGCCACGCCGATTTCGCGTTGTGCGTCGCGAAGTTTATACAACTCCGTGGCGGCCGCCGCCTGCGCGGCTTTGTCAACTTCCTCGTCTGATTCGTCGTCCAGTTGCGCCGCGGCTTCGCGCTTAAGGACCGCTTCGCTCACGGGAACTTGCTGCGTTACCCAGTCGAGCAGGTCATCCACGCCGTGCGTGTGCTCGGCGGAGATGGGGAAGACTTTCTCGAAACCGAGCCGGTAGAAATCGCCAGCGCGCGCGAAGGTCGAAGGAGCGTCCATCTTGTTGACGGCCAGCGCGACGGGCTTGCCGGTTCGCCAAAGTAACTGGGCCAGCTCTTCGTCCGCCGCGGTGACTTCGCCGCGCCCATCCACCACCATGATGACTTGGATCGCTTCGGCGATGGCCACCCGGGCTTGCTCCATGATGCGCATGGGAATTTCCGCATCGTCGCCAACCAGCATTCCGCCGGTGTCCACCAACTGAAATCGTTTGCCGAAATACTCTGCGGTGCCATAGATGCGGTCGCGGGTGATTCCCGGCTCGTCGCCC
This sequence comes from Candidatus Sulfopaludibacter sp. SbA3, assembly GCA_945865705.1. GTDB lineage: Bacteria > Acidobacteriota > Terriglobia > 2-12-FULL-54-10 > 2-12-FULL-54-10 > SHUM01. The sequence goes on along the minus strand of CAMBEY010000048.1, from coordinate 9,720 downwards.
ACAATGGCGCGCCGCTTGCCCGTAATGCGATTGAACAATGTGGATTTGCCCACGTTCGGCCGACCGACGATGACGATGATTGGCCCAAGTTCCTCGGGACTGCCATCCGGCGCACGGGCGGCAACGGGAAGGCTTACGTCCATGCTGTCGATGAGCGTGCGCTCTTCGGAGGAAGCGTTGCGAGGGTTCTTCGGCAGAGGCTTTTTATTATCAGCCTTCTTATCGGCTGAGGCTGTTCTTGGTTTACGACCTGAATTCTGAACCATACTTTGATTCTAGCAGGTTCTGGTGTCCAGCTTGAGTTACTGCATCATCTGATGGATTCGCCGGGTGCGCTCAACGCGGATTGGTATAATCTACTCAGACTGGGATTTCAGTACTTATCGAGAGTGGCGATCCGACAATTATATGGCGACTACCGGCCCAATTCGTGCCCATGACGAGATACCAGGGGACCACCGGCACCCGGGGCAAATGCCTCTGAATCTCCAACCGGAAACTTCGCCTCGTCCTGTCCTGGTTTCGCCGCAAACGTCAGTCGAGTCACTTTCCGAGCCCGTCACCATCCCTATGCGAGTCGTGATTGCCAATTCCGATGTTTTTCCCAAATCTGGCAACGCCCGCCAGTTTGAATTCTGGCAATGGACCTACGAGCCGTTCTTCTGGCGCTTCGCCAGCAACCTGGCTGCGCTTATTTCAATCCCAGAAGTAAAGTTGCCGCGCGATGCCTGGCGCAATGCGCCCCTGCTGCGTTCCGCAATAATCTGCTCGGAGCGCTTGCCGGGGCCGGCGGGACAGTTCCACCCGAGCCGTTTCGTGCTGTCCACTCTGCTGCACTGTGTGCTGGCTACGGTGGGCGTACTGTGGCCCACTCTCGCCGACTGGAATGAGCCGCCGCGGCAGGCGACAGTAAAGGAACTGCTCGACAATTACAGCGTGCTCTATTACACCAAGGCGGATTTGCTGCCGGCCATCGCTCCGGCTCCTGCGCCCCCCAGCGCCGTGCCGGCCAATAACGGCGCCGCGAATATTCCCGAGAATCCCGATACGTCTTCGCCGCGCGTGAAGTTGTCGCCCGCGCGGACCACGCAGCCCATTGCCTCGCAGCAGCCTCGCCCGGACAACCGTCGCCAAACCATCGTGCAACCCGACGCTCCGGACATTCGCATTCCCGATGACGTGAAGGTTCCCAACCTGTTGGCGGTGCGTAATGAAATGCCCGCGCCACCGCCGCCGATTCCTAACCTTGGACAGCAACGCCTAAGCGGCATGAGTATTCCTTCTCGCCCGCAGCCGCCGCCCCCGCAGCCGTCGCCGAAGATGCCTCCACCGCCGCCGTTGCGTAAAGCTGATCCTGATGCGCCCAGTCTTCGCGCCGAAAATATTCGCGCGTCGAACATTGAGATCAATCTCGTTCGCACGGATGATGTTCCGACGTTCCCCGTCCCGGTGGCGTTCAGCCGCCCAGTCCCACCGCCGCCCGTGCCGCGTCCCATCAAGCAGATGCCCAGCGCTCCGCGACCGGAGCCGGTCGGGGCGTTGAACGCGCGCAACGAGGCGGTTGATCGAGCGTTGAGCGAGCCTGCGATTCGCATGTCGGAGATGCCTACCGTTCCCGTTCCTGTATCGATCCAACGGCGCACACCCGTCGCTCCCAAGCCCCGTGAGATTGTAGCCCGGCCCATGCCAGATGCCCCAGCCTTCATGGCGGGCCTTGGCAATGCTTCGTCGGCGCACCTGCCCACTTTGATCTCCGCCAGTGTTGATCCGCCGCCACCGAGCGACGAGATAAAAATTCCCGTCGGCAATCGCTCCGGCGTTTTCACCGCGGCGGTGGACGGTGTTTGGACGCAGGGCGGCGGAGTTCCCGAAGGCGCTGATCTGGGCAGGCCTTGGTCCGACGATATCAGCGGCGGAACGCCTGACTCGGCGGAGGTAAGCGTAGCCGGCCTCGCCGTATCCGGCGACCAGCGCGCCGCCGACGCTTCGCTACCCCCGTTTCCGATTGTCCAGCGAGGCAGGGAAGCCCTGCCGAATTCGCCACAGAATCAAAAGCAACTGCTGGCCAGCCTGTCGCGTCCTAATCTTCGTCCGGACATTGCGCTGCGTGGCAAGCCGGTGGAGGATGAATATTTCGGCCTACGCCGCGTCTATACAGCGCATGTAAACATGCCGAATCTTACCAGCCGCACGGGAAGCTGGGTGCTGCGCTTCGCCGAGCCGCGGGGAGCGGAAGCCGCGCGCGGCAAACTCTCCACCCCGCAGGTGCTGCGCAAAGTGGACCCTGCTTACGCCGCTGGCGCGCAGCGCGAACACATCGAAGGCATGGTGATGCTTGCCGCGCTGGTACTGCGTGATGGTACGGTCGCCAACATTCGAGTGGTGCGCAGTCTGGATCAGCGCCTGGACTTGAGCGCCATCTCCGCGCTCACACAATGGAAGTTTCAGCCCGCCATGCGCGACGGTCGGCCGGTTGAATTGGAAGTATTGGTGCAGATTCCATTTGCCGCGCAGTAATAGAATGGAATCTCCCCCGACTGCTGACTTCGACAGGAAATTGCCTTGCTGACTGACTCGAACATCATCTCCCGCTTTTTCCTCTTGCTAACTCTGTTGGTGTCACCAGTGATGTCAGCCTCGGTTCGCGCAGCCGCTCTCCAGGAGCAAACGGTGCTGGATCAGGGAACGCTCAAGATCACCGAAGTAAAATTTGATAATTTTCTTGGTGTCGTTGCCAGCAATCTGGAAGTGAAGGCTGGCGACGAGGCGGGCATGAAGTTCCGCATCGAAAATTACTCGAAGCTGGAAGGCAAGGACGACACAGGCCGCCCCGAGTATCGCGTGCAGCTCGATTACACGATCGACATTCAAGACCCCTCCGGCGTCCCGTTGCAGCCCACCGTTACGGGCCAGGTGCAGACATTGCTGGGCACGCAGGATGACGGCTGGCGGCCAACGGTGGAGTGGTCGGTGCGCATCCCCGAGACCGCGCCGACGGGCCGCTATCCCGTGTTGATTCGCCTTACCGACCGCATTGGCAACCAGACCATTGAGCATACCTCCGCCCTGCGCGTGCGTGGGCAGGCCGTAAAGACTTCCGGGAATTTTGAAATTGTGCAGTTGGAATTTGCCCCTGACGACGACGGCCCGTGGCGTCCCCTGTGGTATTACGAATTGAAAGCGCCTATCTATGTGCGCTACAAAATCGCGGGCTATGCAGTCTCACCGGAGAAACAAATCACCGTCGAGCAGGACTGGGTCGTACTGGACGCCGAGGGCAAGGAAATACTCCGTCAGCCAGCCGCCACGCAGGAAGACTCGCGCGGTTTCTATCCGCCCCGCTTCATTCAAAGCTATTTCAGCATCACGCTGCGCGACCCGTATCCCGGCGAGTACAAAATCCACATCGACGCCCGCGATGCCGTGGGCAATCAATCTGCCAGCGCAGAAGCCCGCTTCGTCCTGCGCCCCTGATCGAGAACCCCGCCATAACCGAGCCGCGATTGGTTAATTTGATTGAGCATAACTCATGGGCACCGCTCCCTTCCGGCGAGCGGCTCGGTTAGAGCTTGCCGCTACTTGCTCGCTATCTGACACGTCGATACAATGATTTGTTCCGAGATTGCTTGGATATCATTCTCAGTGCGGAGAGTCCAAATATGAGTAAACCAATCGGCAAGCTGGATATTACCAGCCTGCGCAGTACGCTGGAATCGCTGAAGGGTACGCCGGAATTGATCGTCACCGACAAGCAGGTCAATCCCGCGCTGGAGCTGGCCGGTCTCGCCAAGCACTTTGACGGCGGCGCGGCCATGCTCTTTGAGAACGTAAAGGGTTACCCCAACACCCGGTTGACCACCAATCTGTTCGCCAGCGAGTCGCGCGTCGCGCGGCTGTTCGGCGTGGACGACCCGCGCAAGTTCAAGTTCAAGGCGCTCGAAGCAATCCGCCATCCCATGCTGCCGGTTACCGTAAAAGACGCGCCCTGCCAGGAAGTGGTCATCGACAAGGACATCAATGTGTGGGACGTGGTGCCCATGATCTCGCACACCGAGAAGGACCCCGGGCGCACGCTCGGCGGGGGCAACACGCTCATCACTGGAAAATATTTCTGGGGCGGCGATCACGTCAGCTACAACCGCATGAACTTTCGCGGCAAAGATTTTTCGAGTTTCCAAATCTCGCCCGGCTCTCACTCCGACATGGTGGCGACGGAGTGGTACCGCAAGGGTCCCATCCCCATGACGATTAATCTGGGCGTCCCGCCCGCCGTAACGCTGATGGCCGGCGCGGGCTTCGTCTACATGATACTGCCCAAGGGTTGCAGCGAAGTCGGCGTGGGCGGATACATGCAGGACAAGCCGGTTGAACTGGTGAAGGCGCGCACCGTGGACGCGCTCTCCATCGCCGAGGCTGAGTATGTCCTCGAAGGCTATCTCGACACCACGCAGAAGGTCTGGGAGTCGCCGCTCGCCGAGGCCGATGGAAAGCAGGGCGTGCATCCATTCCACCCTGAGTGGGCCGGGTACATGGGCAAGGCCTACCGCACATATAAATTTCAGGTGACTGGAATTACGCACCGCAAAGACAAGCCGATATACTATCCGTCCATCGTTCACTCCTACGACGATCACTACATTGACACGCTCATGCGCGAGGCCATGTTCTTCGAGTTGGCCGACCGCATCTGTCCCGGCCTGGTTGTCGATACCCACATCCCCATGTCCGCGACGGATTGGGGCGGGGTCGTCTTTCAAGTGAAGAAGCGCCGCGCGCGCGACGAAGGTTATCAGAAAAATATTCTCTCCGCTGCGTTGTCCTGCTCGCTAGGCATGCGCATGGCGCTGTGCGTGGACGACGACATTGACATCTACAATATGGACGACCTGTTCTGGGCGCTCACCACGCGCATTGACCCCTCGAACGGCATTCAGGTTGTCGCGCGCGGCGGTGCCGGGCAGGCCTTCCAACCCTCCGACCGCTCCTCAGCCGGCTCGAACGATTGGACGCAAACCAACATCCGCTTCGGCGGCGGCATGGCCTACGATGCCACAATTCCATTTGCCTTTAAGGACGCCTTCGAACGCCCGCCGTACCCGGTGAGCAAAGTCGAGCCTAAAAATTGGTTCAGCGACGACCAGATTAAAGCGTTAAAAGCCACCATGACCGACTATGCAAAATACATGGCAAAGACTGGTTATTAGAAGTTGGGTGGATGGAAGCTATAGGTCCCTTCGACTGGCACAAAAGTCAGCGATTTCACTCCATCTGACCTATTTCATCTAGACCATTTTACTTTTGGGTAGCGTGTTTTTCAGCCCCGCAGGGGGCTCGTTTGGAGTTTTGCACCGATACACCATCTGTAAAAATGCTCTAAATTTACTCAGCTGAAATTATTAATGCTTATCAGCAAACGCATAAACATCGAAAAATTAACAGCATATGTGTGTATTATGTGTAAATAATTAGTATCTAAACTATAAATAAGCGCACTTAGGCAATATTGTGTTGACATAATTCCACATATCCATTAGAATAAGTTTGTTGGCGAGACCGAGCTGAATGGTTGATCCAGCCAGTAGAGTTATTGAGTTATAACTGAAATTAAAACATATAGTTGCAATGATTAATTAAGGTAAAATTCCTTGCCTGTTACGGTCCAGGAGAGGCGGGAATTAGTCCAGGCTTCGAGCAGTCAATCAATTGGTTAGGTCGGACAGTACCAAAAATTTCCAGAGTTGAGAGAAAACACGCTGCTTGTAGGGACGATGTCCTTCGGCGGTCAGACGAGATGCCGAACGCTGACGATGTTGTGCAAAACCGGGGTGCGCTGGGATCGGAAGAGCGGGAACTCGACACGCTCTATCAGATCAGTAACAGCATCAATAGCCACCTGGAGATGGACGAAGTACTAAGCGAGACGATGCGCTTGGTACATGAGATCACGCAGGGCGATAGTTGCTTGCTCTATCTGCTCGATGAGGAAAACGGGGAGCTGGTGCTACAGGCGTCCAAGGACCCTCATCCGAGCGAGATCGGCGAACTTCGCTTGAAGCTGGGCGAAGGTATAACAGGATGGGTGGCGCAAAAGAAAGGCGATTATGCACTTTACAATACCTAGGCAGGCTCCCCGTAGTGCGTTAGCCAAGATAGCAACGCGACATCATTATCTACGGCACCGGTTGGCCGCTTCTTTTTCAAAAACGATGGGGGATCGGCAGTTCTGACATATGCCTGTCTTGTCTGATTGGTCTTATATATTCGGACTTGTACCGGGAATCTCCCTCCCCATGCGGTACGGTCATAGCAGTCCGCACTAGAACGCGCTGAGTACGGTCCACGGACTAGGCCAGTGTTGAAATTGAACAGATAAATGTCATCGCCCTCTTTGATGCTCATGGCCCATATTGCATTTTCCTGTGTAGTTCCTACCATCTGCTTTTCTAGGCATTCCAATTCAGTCTCATGATCGCAGAGGAAACTGAACGAAGTCTTTTTTGGCATATTACTTCTTTGTTCTATTTTTCTTTCGCTTCATTTTGTCCTCTGTTTTATCAACGGCGGCCTTCGGCATGGATTGAAATGCGCGTCGCATGGTTTCATCGAAATCAGAAGCCTTCATGCGAAATTCGTCTTGGTTCGGCTTCCTCTTCATTTATACACGTCCTTTCGATGTCCAATATCCAATACGATTACCTCAATTTCTCGCACGATATAAAGTATTCGATAATCGCCAGATCGCACACGCCAGACCGCCTCGTCGCCATCCTTAAACCCTTTCAGTTTTTTACACCCGGCAGGGAGCGGATTGTTAATGAGCGATTTGGCTTTCTTCGTGATCTGTGCCCGCAACTTGCCAGACGGCATCTTATCGAGAAACTCTGCCGCCGCTCGCCCAAAGCCAAATCCGAAGAGAGCCTTTGCCATATCGCTATGACACCCATCGTTTCATTCTCTTTTCCAGTGCAGCCCCCCGCAAAACTGTATCTGGCTCATCACGAATTTCATCTAGCCGCTGCTGTGCAATTTCGGCATCCCGAATATCCTCCCGGTCTTCTCCCCGGTAAGGGTCAAGGCTCGCCGCAATGACACTCTCAAATCGCCCGTATAGTTTTGCAACATAATCCATGAGCACTGCCGAAGTTGGGATTTTCACCCGCGCAAGCCGCAGCGGTGTTATCTTTCTTCCATAGTTAAATCGCCATTTTTCAAGCCTGATCGCTGAAGCGGCCAGGATCAATTCTGGAATTGCGGCCCATGCTTTTCGCCTCGGCAAAAGCACTAAGCAGTCTGAATTTGGAGCGCACGGTTCAAGATGCACAAATGCTTCTCCTATGCTCCCAGTTCGAGCAACGGTTACAAATGGCGGTTCCAGCACAGTATGAAAATCAAGCCATCCGTAACATCCGTTGTACTGCTCCGTGGGCGATATGATTAGAGTCCTTCCATGCTGAATGCCTTCTCTCGATTCGATTTCTCCGAGTCCATAATAAATATCGAATCGCCCACCGACTTCATCATTGGCACCATTGATGTCTGCTGCATTCTTCTTCTTCTTCTCGCTCACAATTTCCCTATAGTCAACCTTGGTGATGTCTCCAGCGGCAATAGACTGCCTCTGCGCGAGCACTTCCGGCGCATAGCGGGTATAGAACGATGCTAATCTGCGGACAAGAATGTCAGTTGCGTCCATCAGGTCGGAGGTATCTGGTTCCGAAGACTCGATGTATGCTCCAGCCGCCCATTCCATTCCTTCCTCAACATTTGCTGTCCCCGAAAATCCAGCCCTGCACGACCCATTGGCAATTGCGTCCAAGGCTTCCTTCATCTGATTTGGGCCGCGTTCAATACGCGCCCCTTTCTCCAAAGAGAGGCCGTCATAACGTAAGCGTACAAACGCTGTCTTCCGTCGCGGACTGTGTGGTACACCTTTTTCAATTACCACAAACGAAGTAGTGGCCGAAGCGAACGGCTGAAATAATTCATCTGGTAGCTGGCAGACCGCAAGTAGCGAATTGCGTTTAAGTATTCTGGCTCGCCAGGTTCGAGTCCCAGGCTTTACTAAGATCCCTGTCGGTAAAATTACCGCCAATTTGCCACGGGCGCGAAGACCTTCTAGCGCGCGGTCCACATACTTTTCACTGGGGGCGTCTGTTTTTTCGTGCGGAAAAGGCGGATTCATTAATCCTATTGTTGCCTTCCCAACAGGGAACTCTTCAGACTTGAAGCAATCCGCTTTATGAATTCCGGTCCTTCCATCCCCGCGCAGAATCATATTCGCAATACAAAGGGCTGCGGTAACAGGCTCGTCCTCAAACCCAATTAAATGCGTTGGAACAATCTTCACCACATCGGTTCTGGAGAGATGCTGCTTTCGGATGATCCTGTCCATGCAAGCAATCAGAAAGCCGCCAGTCCCACACGCAGGGTCTAAAACTATGTCGTCTTTAGTGACCTCGCAAACATCTGTCATCATTTGCGTTATATGGCGTGGCGTAAAATACTGACCAATAGTGTTACCGCCTGTATATCGAAAAAAAGCTTCGTAAAGTTGGCCGAGGTAATCATGTTCCGCAGTGAGGACTGTCACATTCAGCCGTTCCAGGATGGTGGCGATTCTTCTCGCTTTTTCTTTCAGCTTATCGTTTGCCTCGTCCACTCGAAGGCTTTTAGCCAGTTCAGGTTTTCCGGCTGCAACAAAAGCGTCTCTGCATTCTGAATTAATATCTCGGAGAATCACGGATGGGTCTCTTCGGATTTCTCCTTTTGAATGCCAAAGCGCCAGCATGATCGCACCAACTACTGCCGGTCGCTGCCCGTCCTGAATTCGTGATTCGCGCAATAACCTATTTATCTCTTCGGCCCTAGCTGCAAGCACTTCGAGAGGAGGCACCGTTGGCCTTATGTCTAATGACGCCCTTGGTGTTGCTACGCGCTGAAGATCAGTCTTCGTCGGTATCCACCCAATAGGATTGCCTTCATAGGTAACTGGCTCCCAGCGTGAACTATTCACGCGCTTCGAGACCCGCAGAAGGAATTCATTGTCCGACGTTCCGGCGAGTCCTATTGCCAGCGGACCCCAGCCGAAATCCCAAAGGGCATTGGCGTATGCTTGCGCTTCTGACACTGCTTTATCAGACTCCGAGATTGAGCTTTTTGCTTCGATAACGGCAAGCGGTTTTGAGGATGCCCGATCTACTAGAAGAGCCTCTGGAATACCATACCCAGTTCCGCTCTTACTGGCTTTTGAAAGAGCTTCGGATACTTCGGAGTACCCACGATACTCATTCTGAAAAATAAGATCGCCGTGTGGCGGACGGCGCAAATCCCAACCTTGAGAAACGAGCAGGTCGTTTAGCAGGTGCTCGGAACGCCGTTCAGATATTCGGCTTGTGCTTCCGTTTGCCACCTATCCCCCCCTCGGCTTGCGTAGCATGAGACGCTTGCCACCAATAGCTCTTATACCATTCGCGGTGCGTGCTCCATCGCTGGAGTGGCGGGTGTTGTACTTGTGGTCAATTTCCGCGAGATATAACGGCAGATATTTGCGGCTAACATGGTGGTGCGTACCGTCCAGCGACCGCTTGGTATTCCCAAAAAATCCTTCGGCGGTATTCGTCGTCACGTGCCGCCCCGTTTTTTTGTCGCGGCGGGAATATTCCTCCGCACTGTGATTTACCTTATCGTGCGAAGCGAACTTCTTGCCGGTAGCAGTATAGA
>CAMBEY010000047.1 GCA_945865705.1 Candidatus Sulfopaludibacter sp. SbA3 | reverse complement strand
CCAGCCCGCGCGAAAAAAGTTGCGGCAGCCCGTAGCTGAAATTGAAGGTCATGTTGTGGCGTATATCGAAGTTTGAAAGGGATTTCTCTCTGGCCATGTCAAACCAATCCATGGGGCGCGATTGACTGTTTTGCGCCTGACTGCTCTGGTCCGTGGAATGGGTATCAATGGATTTGGCGAACGTGTAGGCCCACTTTACCCGGAAATCATTCAGTGTGCCCTGGGCGCTGCCCAGCCGCTTCTCCACTTCGACACGGAAGCCGTTGTACCAGGAGTTCGCATTGGAGGTGAGCATGTTGATTTCGCCCAGGATGGGGTTGGCAGAGGCCCGGCCTGCCGGCCAAAATTTCCTGCCATCGGGAAGGATATCCGCCAGCCGGAGATTCGAGGATCTCTGATTGCTTAGGTGATAACCCCGCGATCCGGTATACGCCAGTTTGAGGGCCAGGCCGCCCGACAACTCCCGTTGCACGCCCAGGTTGTAGTGAAACACCGTCGCCTTGGTAATGTTGGCGTCCACGCCCCGTCCTTCGATGGTCAGGGCACTGACGTCCGTCACGCCCGCGTAGGGATTTGGAAAGGGAAAATCGTCAGTAAACTGTGCTCGTGATCCGAAGGGGGGAGTAGCCGCGACGAAAAACCGAAACGCGTTGTCAAACTGTTCAAAAAACATCCCCCCGCCTGCCCGGATAACCGTCTTGCCGTCTCCTTTGGGGTCCCAAGCAAGCCCCAGGCGAGGAGCCAAGCCACGGGAAATGTTGTCGGCCAGCGGCAGTCCCACCTGCGGAGTGGTTTTCATGATGATGCCCCCTGGCACGATGCGGTCCACAAGCCACCGGGTACTTTTCCCGTCAACCTCGTTCAGGCGCGTGGCGAATTCAAACCGCATTCCCGCATCTACGGTGAAAGTCGGCGTCGTCTTCCAGGAGTCCTCCACATAGACGGCCCCGTACGTTTGGCGCCATCCTTTGGCAAAATCCGGGTGCGCCGGCAGGCCAAGGCTGAGCATTTTCCCGGAGACTTCCGAGGTCAGCAGACCGTTAAACTCATCCGCTACGCCAGCCAGAAGATCGTCCAGGTCTCTGAAAATCATTACGCCTCGCAGATCATGTTGTTCAATCGTATTTCTCTGAATCCGCTGAATCTGCCAACCTGCCTTCCAACTGTGGCTCCCAGTGGTGTACAGGAACCGTTCCGAGAACTGGAAGGTATTGAAAACGGCTTGGTTGGCACCGTCCGAATTTCCAAACGATGAAAGGCTGGTGTTGAACTGAAATAATCCAAAACCCGCTCCCGGGATAAAGGAAAGCGCAGGGTCAATTTTCACAATGGGGATGGGATCTGAGAGTGCTTCCGGGCGGTTGAACCCCAAATTGGCGACATGCAGCAACCGTGGCGAAAAGATGCGTGTCCATTCCATGCTCGACGTGTAACTCCGGGTATCTGACTGGAGGGCGAAGACAGGCAATTGATTGGGCTCCGTCCTAAATGCACTGCTGGTTGTGAAACTCAGAAACAACGAATCCTTCTCCGAGATGTTGTAATCAAATCTCCCCATTTCGAAATTTTCGCCGGTCGCCGTTGACCCGGTGCTGGCGAAGGCGGCCGTACCGTCGCCGAAATTCTGGCCCGTGGGGAGCGGCCAAATTGCCAGGTATGGCGCGATCGACCGGGCCACCGCGACGCTGCGGAATCCAGCCGGACAATTCCCCTGCTGCGCAGCAGTGCCACGGGGCAGGCAGCCCCTGCGGGCGTTCTCATCCGGAACGATGCCGGACAGCGTAACTGCTCTGCGCTCCCGAACCCCTTCATAGTTGGTGAAGAAAAACATCTTGTCCCGCTTGATGGGCCCTCCCAGTGAGGCTCCGAAGTTGTTGCGCTTGAATTCAGGCTTCACACCCAGTCCACGGGCCGTATCCTCCCACTTCGCCGCATCCAGGTTGTCGTTGCGATGGAAGGCAAAAACGCTGCCATGAATTTGGTTGGTCCCACTCTTGGTGACAGTCACAACCGCTGCGCCAGCTTTTTTTCCATACTCCGCGCTGTAATTGTTTGAAAGTAGACGAAATTCCCGAATGGCATCCACACCGAGGAGAAGTCCGGAGGCCGACCCAGGAGTTTCAGCGCTTCTGGACGCACCTTTGATCTCCATCCCGTCTTGGTAGAATTTGTTGGATTCCCAGCGCATTCCGGCCACTGTAAACTTCTGGCCATATCCATGTCCTACACCTTGGCTGGAGTACCCGCTGAAGTTGGACGCGGAGGAATCCAAAGTAATCAACTGGTCGAAGCTCCGTCCATTCAACGGCAAATTCCGCATCTCCTGCTCGCTTACCAACGAGGACACGGTCGATCCTGTTGTCTCCACGAGCGGAGCCTCTCCGACGACCTCAACGCTCTCGGTTACGGAGCCCACTTGCAGTTCGAAATTAATGACGGCTTCCCGGCCCACCGTCAGCTCCACTCCCCTCCTAATGATGGTTTGGAACCCTTCCACAGTGGCCGTAAGGCGGTAGTGGCCAAGGCTAAGCGATGGCGCAGCAAAGCGGCCCGCCGAGTCGCTCCGTACCGTCCGGGATATCCCGGTGTCCTCGTTAAACAATATAATTGTTGTCCCCGGCACTACCGCACTACTGGTGTCGGTAACAGTCCCCCGAATACTGCCCGTAACCCCTTGCCCATAGGCTGCCAATATCCCGGCGATCAGAATCGCTAGCAAGCACCCTGCAATTCGCTGTTTCATCGGAAGACCTCCTTGTAGTGGACATTTCTGTGCAACATGGTTAACGGCTCAATCTGTCTCAATCGTCGCTGAGTTACAGATTCTCCGTTTCGGCGCAACTAGCGCGGCGCCACTTTGTCGAGGTGGGGATCGCGTTTTGGCATTTTGACTTTGGGCAGGCTGGTGGCATCCAGGACGTCCATTTCCTTGACGATGTTGTTGCGATAAAGCACGAAAGCGGTGAGCGAGTACACCTCGGCGGCGGTCAGCGTGCCTTCCCGTGTGCCGATGTCTGGCACCTTGCGGGGCATGGCGCTGTTGATGAAATCCCAGATGGTGGTGGCAAACGGGTAGTTCACCACGCGAGCTTTCGCTCCTGACAGGGAGGGAAACTGACCCTCTGCCGCTCCATTGACGCCGTGGCAATGGGCGCACCGCTTCTCAAAAATCGCCGCACCTTCCTTTGCCGTGCCACGCCCCGGCGGAAGCTCTTTCCCAGAAGGACCCACGGTGATGTCCTGAGCGCGAATCTCGTCCGCGCTCGGAGTCCTGCCGAGATTGAAGGTCGGCAACTGCGCGAAGCCCTCGCTTGCCGCCATTAATGTGATCACCAACAATCCTAGCCAACGCATGGCAACATTCTCCTTTTCAAGTTCACCTTCAAACTATAGATCGCCGCTTTCCCGATGCGTTGAACCGATCCGAGCCGCGACAGTTATGGAGCGTCCACCATGCACGAAAACCAGAATGCTCCTGAGCGCGGGATCTTGGTCGCACACCCGATGATCGTGGACACTCCATAACTGTCGCGGCTCGGATACGCCATCCCGCAAAACGGTTTAGTGCTCGTGCGTATCGTTGACTAGAAACGCCGCCAGCTTGTTCGCCATCGCGGGCATTGGATTCGTAACGTTTCCGTCCCGGTTCACCCGCCAGCTTTGAATAATAGACCGCTGCGCCCGTACAGGCAGGCGGGAGCAAAGATCATCGCCCAACAAATTGCGGCAAGTTGCGGACGTATCCGCGCCCCAGACAGCCACCTGTTCCGGCGAAGTAGGATTGGGAGTTCCACCCACCTGTTCGGGCGTGGGCTGCACGTTGCCGCGCTCATCGGTGCTGCGGGATTTCAGGATGGCTTCTCCGCCGTCCCATTTCCATCCCAGAGTGAACCGGGTGAAGGCGCGTGAAAGCACGGGAGCCTGTAGCTCGGCTTCCTTCCAGCTCCGGCCATCATCGGCGGTAACCTCCACTTTGCGGATGGCGCCGCCACCCGACCAGGCCAAGCCGGAGATTTGGTACATGCCGGGTTTGGCCAGCCGTTGACCGCCGGAAGGATAGGTAATCACGGATTTGGTGAACGACTCATGATGGAAGCCGAAGGCTTTGGCGCCCGCGAAGGCATAGGCGCCCATGCCCAAGGGGGCCTGCTCCATATACGCGAAACTTTCCTGGCGATTCATGTAAGGCTCATCCACAACCTTGATGCGGTCCAGCCACTTCACGTTGATCCTGCCGCTCCAGCCGGGTAGGACGAGCCGTAGCGGGTAGCCATTTTCAATCCGCAGGGCCTGTCCATTCTGGGCATAGGCAACGATGGCGTCGTCCATGGCCTTGCTCATCGGAAAGCTGTGCCCATGTCGGCCCGGGTCGGCCGCCACGCCAATCAACCACTCCGCGCCGGGCTTCACGCCGACCTCTTTGAGCAACAGCGACAAGGGCACTCCAGTCCACTCCGCGCAACTGCTGCGGCCATGGATGTCCTGGACGGTTACCGCATCTTTATCAAACTGAGATCCACTGTTGCCGTTGCACTCAATGAAGCAGATGCGGCTCACCGATGGCAGGAGCTTGATATCATCCATGGTCAGTTCCACGGGACGGTCCACCATGCCATGGATCAGCAAACGATGCTGGCGGGGGTCGATATCCGGCGTGGCGCCGTTTTCATGGTTCACAATGAAATGGAGTTCGGAGGGCGTGATGATGCCATGCAGATCCTGATGGGGCGTTAAGGCATTGGCAATGTTCCCTCCGAATCCCCGGCGCACAATCTTCCTCTCGAAACGGGAAACCTCGCCCAGCGGGCGAATTCCCGCATCATGGATCAGTCTGGTACCAGCCTCCTGACCGCTCGCTGTCGGTATCCCCCCCGCGGCCAAGCCACCAACTAAAGCGGCTCCGCCTTTCAGGAATCCTCTTCGGCCATATTTGTTCTTGTTCATACGCTCCTCCTAGCCAAACCTTGTGATCAGAACTCGCATTTCAAAACTCGATAGGCAGTGAAAGCTGAAACTGCCACGCGGTCTGGCGACTTCGCAATCAGCTGGCTGAAATCAGGACAGCGGCTTGGGCTACAGCCAGCGCAATAGAATTTTCGTGAATTTACGTTTGACGTAATGCCGGCGCAGTTCTCGGCTGAAAGGGTAAGGTTGGCTGACTTTCACGGTGTCCTCCTGTAAAGGGGAACGGGCTTCTCATTGCTGCCACTGGTTTTAGCAGATGGCTCGGAATTTGTCAACCAATTAGTTGGTAACGCGGGGGAATTCAGCGCTTTCCGGCTGATGCGACATGCGGCGGGAGGCAGTGGCAGATTAATGTTTCGGCGGTAATGGACCATGGGGGATCATGGGAGGACCGAGGGAGGACCGAGGGGGAGCGAGGGGGAGCGAGCAAATTCAGTTCGAGAACTTGATGAAGAAAACTTATTGTGGAACGAATTCGAATGATCCCCAACGCAGGCTTTCCATTTCGCGGGGCAGATCGGAGTAGAGGAATCCGGGTGCTTGTCGGACCGGGATCGTGCGAGACAGTTCCGCAACTTTGCCGCCCGCAATGAACCATATCAGGCGGGCACCGCGAGGGATGGGTAGTTGCACTGGAGCCGTGCCGGAAAAGCGCGCAGACGGTTTGTTGGCCGTCCACAGCACGGCCTGCGATGCGGGGCTTCCCGGGTCGCCCGCTTCGTCCAGGACGTACACCTTATCTTTGGGGAGATAGTAAGTGACCTTTCTCCATGAGGGTTCTCCATCGCGGGACCAGATGAAAACCAGGGGGCGCGAGCTGGCGGCGCGGATCCGTGGGACATCTCTGGCGGTATCCGCCATTCTCTCGGAAGTCCATCGAATGCGGGCGTAGGAACTTTCGTAGCGTCCGCCCAGGAACGCATCCCGCAGCGAAGCTAGTCCGCGGAAACCGCCGGCGGCCGGTCCCGTGGGAAACGGAAATTCTCCAAAGAAGAGCAGCATGTTGCCGATCAGTGCGATGGTTAGCAGTGGCCACGCGCGGCCGAATGGCTTCAGTGGCGAGCAAACCAAAATGGCCAGGGCAACGGAAAACCAAATGGCCAATCCTGTCCTTGCATAAGTATCATCCGGGAAAGCAAAATACAGCCCGGCCAGAGAACCTGCGATGGCCACTGCTCCAACGGCTCGGGCGCGCGCCGTGCCCGTCCACCCCGTCGTCCACCAAGTACAATTCAGGCGACTCTCCGCGGCATCCAGGCAAAGGCCTCCGATGATGCAGATGACCGGAATCGAGGCCAGCAGATGGTCCGGATCGGCGCTATGCAGCACCATATTGAAGATGGCAGCGGGAACGAGCCATAGCCCGAGGAGAACAAAGCGGTCCACACGCTCCAGCAGTTGCGCGCGATCCTTCCAGCCAAAGGGGATGGCCCAGAGCCAAGGCAGCGCTCCCAGGCTCAGCCAGATCACCACGCGTCCAACCATGCGTCGCCAGCCGGGCAGCGGCGCGGCCTGTAGCACAGATGTTTGGAAGGTCTGCGTGCTCAAATATTCCTGGAAGTAGGCCATCATACTGGCGAACCCGCCAGAGGCAGCCGCCAGGTTCGCCAGCCACAGCCAGGTGGTGATGCCGATAATGGCGAATCCGCGCAAGAGCAGCCGCAGATCAGCGCACCGCCATCCAGTCCAGAGCCATAGCGGGAAAAGCACGAGCGAGAGTTCAGGACGGAATCCGCCCGCCAGCCCCAATGTGAACGACGCCATCAGAAAATTCCAGCGCCGGTTCTCGATGGCCTGGAAACAGAAATAGGCAAACAAAATTGACAAGAACGCCAGATGGGGCCGTAGCGGAGAGGTCAGGCCGGAGTACCAGAAAACCGGGTTGAATAAAAACAACGCGCACGCGATGAAGGCGACGCGGGCGGAAAATAAAAGCGCCGTGAGCTTGTAAAGAAATCCCAGCGCCAGTACGCTGATCAGCAACTGCATTGCAGCGAAAGTATTCTCCGGAGATCCCAATAACGGGTAGAGGGATCTGGCCACCAGAACAAAGACCGGATACCCCGGAGGCTGCGGTTGATTCAGCGTGGGATTAAATTCGTTCAATGCCAATGCTAGATTGACCGAGTCGAAGGAGTATAATTGTGGACTGATTGCTGGCCAGCGAGTAAGCGCGACGACGAGAATGACAGCGATCCAGAGATAGGGGGAGCCAGCAACATTCCAGCGCCCGGCAGCAAGGGGAACCGCTTCCCAGGCCGCTTTGAGTTCCGCAGACCAAACCGGGTTGGTGATCGCGCGATTTCGGTCCATCATGGTTTTACGCTCGATGTTCGAGTACGATGGGAAACTGCAAAAGCAGCATTGTATGCCATCCGTCGGGAATGGGCCACTGCGCTCGCAAAATATGGGTCGGCAATGAGGTGTCCAACTATGGACATAGTGGGGACATTGCCTGCCGCAGACCAGGGTTTTCGGGGATCAAGAATTTGTTTTTTTAATATAGTTTTCATGAAAATGAAAAAACTCGCTTAAAACACAGCAATTGCGTTGTATACTGAACCGGATTTTTTCTTCTTACAAGGAGGCTTATGGCAGCAGCAAGAATGACTCAAGCTCAATTGGTTCGGCACCTCGCCGAGCAGTGCGAAACGAATAACAAGGTGGCTCGCACATTCCTCGACGAGATTGCCAAAACGGCAATCGCCGAGACTAAGAAGAACGGTGTTTTTGTTCTTCCTGGCATCGGACGTTTGGTGAAGGCCGCCCGCAAGGCACGCATGGGACGCAACCCGGCGACTGGTGAAGCAATCAAGATTGCCGCCAAGACCGTGGTCAAGTTCCGCGTGGCCAAAGCCGCAAAGGACGCGATTGCCCCCGTCGGCAAGAAGAAATAAATTTTTCGCGCGCCGGAAATTGAAGGCATCTTCCGAAGCAGAACAGCGTGCCGTGCCGCGCCTACAGCGCATATAGTGGCTGTGGCGCATTGGCGGTGCGCTGTTGCTGCCGCAAGCAATCCATCTTATGTCATGGGCTGGGCCGTGGCCATAGGTGCTTGACAGCCCGCGCCGCAATGTGTAATTATTCATGTCGTTGTATAATTATACATTTGCTCCGTGGAGGTTGGGATGTCTTTAGCGGGGATTCACAACCAGCAATCTGCGCCGATTTCTGCTTCCGATCTGGTCTTTGACGGCGATCTGACTATTGAGGACACTAAAACTGTTCTCGATTGCGCAGCTCGGATCCGGAACAGCCCGGACGACTACCGGCAGTCTCTCTCCGGCAGGGTTTTGGTCCTGCTGTTTGAGAAGCCAAGCCTGCGTACTCGTGTGACCTTTGAGGTGGCTATGCAAAGCCTCGGAGGAGCATCGTTGTTCATGGACCTGCGCGGCGAACAGATCGGCCAGCGCGAGCCGATTGCCGATGTTGCGCGTAATCTTGATCGTTGGGTGCATGCTATCGCGGCGCGTGTGTTTCGGCACTCCACCGTCGAACAGTTGGCCACCTGGGCTCGGATTCCAGTTATCAATGCGTTATCGGATCGTGTGCATCCCTGCCAGGCTCTGGCGGACATGCTCACTGTCCAAGGTGTGTTTGGAAAGCTGGACCAGGTGCGCCTCGCCTACATTGGAGACGGGAACAATGTGGCTCATTCGCTCCTGATTACAGGTGCGAAGCTGGGCATGCACATCTCCGTAGCCACTCCCGAAGGATATGAGCCGGATGCCGAAATCGTGCGCATCGCTGCGTCGTTTGCTGCCCAGTCCGGCGGCAGTGTAACCGTGTCTAACGATCCCCGCGCGGCGGCCCAGGGCGCGCATGTCCTCTACACGGACGTGTGGACCAGTATGGGTGCCGAGCATGAAGCCGCATCGCGCCGCCAGCTCTTCGCCCCCTATCAAGTGAATGAGGAGTTATTCTCGCTGGCCCGCCCTGACGCAGTGTTCCTGCACTGCCTCCCGGCGCATCGTGGTGAGGAAGTAACCGAGGCGGTAATCGAGTCGCCGCGTTCGGTGGTGTTTGATCAAGCTGAAAACCGGCTGCACGCACAGAAAGCCTTGCTGTGGCTGCTACTGGCTCGTTAAGGCGGATCGGTCAAAAGCGAATGAAAAAATCACAGCCAACATCCGCCACGCAACCTTACCAGCTATGGGGCGGTCGATTCGAGAAGGCCGCCAGCAAGGCGCTGGAAATCTTTTCCTTCTCCCTTCGCTTTGACTACCGGCTAGCCCACGCCGATGTGATTGGCACCATGGCCTACGCTCGCGCGCTGGAGCGCGCCGGCATTCTCTCCCGCACTGAGGCGCGCCGCGCGGCGAAAGCGCTGCAGGGGCTGGCTACGGAATTAGCCACCGAAATGGCCACGGAAATGGGATGCAAGGGCGCGGACTACTTCGCCGGGGCCGGCGAAGAAGATGTACACACGTTTATACTCTCCAGGCTGCGCTCGCAGATCGGTCCGCTGGCCGATAAGCTGCACACCGGCCGCAGCCGCAATGAGCAAGTCGCGCTCGACTTCCGCATCTGGATCAAGCAAGCCATTCGCGTCCAGCAAGCCGCGCTGCGCAGCCTGCTCGACGCGCTGGCCTCCGCCGCCGCTGCGCACGGCTCCGTGATTCTTCCCGGATATACACACATGCGCCGGGCGCAGCCCGTGCTGTTCTCGCACACGCTGCTCGCTTATTTTGAGATGTTCCGACGCGATTATGAGCGGCTGGAAAACTGCTACGATGCCGCCGACGTGATGCCGCTCGGCAGCGGCGCGCTGGCCGGCAGTGGCTTCGCCGTCAATCGCAAACAGCTTGCCCGCGAACTGGGTTTCTCGCGCATCTCGCGCAACAGCATGGACGCCGTGTCGGACCGCGACTTCGCGCTCGAATTTCTATTTACGGCCACTACTTGCTTTCTCCACCTGAGCCGCTTTTCGGAAGACTGGATTCTCTACTCGTCCGAGGAGTTCGGTTTTCTCGAGATGGCCGATGAAGTCTCGACCGGCAGCAGCCTCATGCCGCAAAAGAAGAATCCCGACTCACTCGAACTGATCCGCGGCAAGACGGGCCGCGTGCTGGGCAGCCTGGTCTCGCTGGCCACCACGGTGAAGGGCCTGCCGCTCACCTACAACCGCGACTTGCAGGAAGACAAAGAGCCGGTCTTCGGCGCCGCCGAGCAGTTGCAGATGGCGCTGGTGCTGGCTGCGCAGGTAGTGGCGTCCATCAAAGTAAATCCCAAGCTGATGAAGCGCGCGGCGTCGGACGGCTGGCTCTGCGCCACCGACCTGGCCGAGTATCTGGCGCACAAAGGCGTGCCTTTCCATCAGGCGCATCAGATCGTCGGCAAGCTGGTCCTCGACAACACCAACAGCGGCACGCAGCCGAGCGAATGTTCGCTCTCCGATCTACAACGCCACTCCAGCGAGTTCGCGGAAGACGCGCTCGACCTGCTCACGCCGGAAGCAGGCGTGGCCCGCCGCGCCGTCGCCGGAGCCACCGCCCCCGCGCGGGTTGCGGAGGCGCTCAAGGAAGCCCGCCGCTGGTTGCGCGGAGTTGGGCGAAGTTGAGCTCCCGATCTTTGATCCACCCCTGCAAATCAGTTATGATGGCCGACGGCATGAATCGCCAATGAATATGACCGTCGCTGTCCTGATTCCCTGTTACAACGAAGAGGCCGCCATCGGCGCCGTGGTGCGCGATTTCCGCGCCGCGCTGCCCGAGGCGCGCATCTACGTCTACGACAATAACTCCACTGACCGCACGCGCGAGCGGGCCGCCGAAGCCGGCGCCACGGTGCGCGTCGAGACGCGTAAGGGCAAGGGCCACGTTGTTTGCCGCATGTTCGCCGATGTCGATGCCGACGCGTATGTGTTGGTGGATGGCGACGATACGTATGATGCGGCGAGCGCGCCGGGCATGGTTGAAATGCTGCGCAGCCAGCAACTCGACCTGGTAACGGGCGTGCGCGTAACAGGGAGTCAGGGTGCTTTTCGCCCCGGCCATGTATTGGGGAACCGGTTGCTGACCGGACTGGTGGCCAGCCTGTTCGAGAATCGCTTCAGCGACATGCTCTCCGGCTACCGCGTTTTCTCGCGGCGCTTTGTGAAGTCTTTCCCGGCGCTGGTCAGCGGCTTCGAAATCGAGACGGCCTTTACCATCCACGCGCTGGAACTGCGCATGCCCTGCGCCGAAGTGTCCACGCCATACAAGGACCGCCCGGCAGGCTCGGCCAGCAAGCTGCGAACGTATCACGACGGCTTCCGCATCCTGCTGACGATCCTGCGCCTGCTGCTGGAGGTTCGCCCACTGGCGCTGCTGGGAACTTGTTCGCTGCTCTCCGCGATAACGTCCATCAGCGTGGCGATTCCCGTTTTCATCACTTATGCGGAAACGGGATTAGTCCCGCGCCTGCCGACCGCGGTGCTGGCCGCCAGCCTGATGCTCCTCGCGTTCCTCTGCCTGGCCACCGGCCTGATATTGGACTTGGTGACGCTAGGCCGCCGCGAAGCAAAACGCCTCGCCTACTTAAGCATCCCCGCGCCTCGATTGGATTGAAATGTTGACTATGAAAGTGTTCTGCCTTTCACTCCCACGTAGATACCACGATCATAGCCAAAACCAGATTTGCGAAAACTTGCATGGAGGCCTGATTTCTTCATTAGTCGAAGAAAATCCTGCGTTTCGAACATGCTAAGTTCGTGATGCTCCACGAAATATTTCACGCCAATGTTTCTCAGCGCCACAAGATGATGAAGGTCCAATATTGAAAGGGTGCCACGGATTTTGGAAATGCTCAGCCGCGCGATCTTGGTATTTTCGTCTCCGAAAAGATCGCTGTGGGGTCCACCCACTTTGTACTCGGACTTGGTGAGCCAAGGCTCGATTAGGATTACTCCACCGGGTTTTAGATGGCGGGCAAAATTATGGATCGTCCGGTCTAAATTCCTTAAGGTCTTTACATATCCGATGGAACTGAACAGACATAGAATCACATCAAATTGCTTTCCCATACTTAGAGTGACCATATCTGATCTACGGAAAGGAATCTTCGGAAATTTCTTCCGCGCGATTGCCAGCATGTAAGGATTTATATCCGTACCAGTCACAGAGAAATAATCTTTCAGATATCGAATGTGGTTCCCAGTTCCGCATGCCACTTCCAGCAGTTCAATGCCTGCAGATGCCTTGTTTTGTCGAACCAACTTGCGGATTATCGTAGCTTCCTTCCGGTAGTTCTTCCAGGCATAAAGAAGATCATAGTATCGCGCCGAGTTTCGGTAGGCATTCCGCATAACCAAGGCTCCTTTAAGCATCGTTCCTCACGTTTCCAATGTTTCCAGAACAACGCGTGCTAGATTCTCCTTTGCGATCGCCGAGCTCATGAATGTATTGGCTACAACGACCCTCATGCCGTATCTCTCCACATAGGCTTGCAGTAGGACATCCTGGCAATCTAAAAAAAAAGCGTCCAGGAAGTCTGCGTAAATTTTTGCCACCGCTGTCGCCGAAGATTCGTGGCCGAGCGACGCGAGCATACGGTCTGCCGGGCCTTTCATAGCTTTCCCGCCGATAATGGGGCTGATCGCCGCGACACGCGCTTTGGTATCCACCAGCGCCTCGCGAACATCCTGCACGGCCAGTATCGGTCCGATGCTGATGATCGGGTTGCTGGGTGCCACGATCACCGCGCGAGCGCGTTCAATCGCTTCGATCACCCCCGGCGCAGGCCGCGCTTGCGCCGCCGCGGAGAGGTCCACTGCCAGCACTTCCGGCTGCTGGCGCAGACGCACGAAATATTCCTGAAAGCTCAATACACCTTCCGATGTGTTCAGCAGAGTGGGGGCGGGATCATCACTCATCGGCAATATCTTGAGCCGCAAGTTATGCAACTGAACCAGTTCTGCGGTGACTTCCGAGAGCAGCGCGCCCTCGCGCAGACGCCGCGTGCGATAGAGGTGAGTGGCCAGATCGCGGTCGCCGATAGTGAACCAGGTTTCTTCGCCCAGCTTGCCGAGCGCATCGAGGCACTGGTACGTCTCATCGCGCAAGCCCCATCCGCGTTCGCGGTCGGCGAGGCCCGCCAGCGTGTAGATCACCGTGTCGATATCGGGGCTGACGTGCAGGCCGTGGAAAATCGCGTCGTCACCGGTATTCACGATGACGGTGATCTCCTCCTGCGGCATCACCGCCGCCAGACCCTCCAGAAATTTTGCGGCACCTACGCCGCCTGCCAGCACGGTGATCATATATGGTTTAGTTGGTTTTCACAGAGCCGCGCGCGTCAGCAAGCGGACACTTTCAACGGTCCCCGATAATCGGTCACTGTTAATCGTCAAACGTGTC
>CAMBEY010000046.1 GCA_945865705.1 Candidatus Sulfopaludibacter sp. SbA3 | reverse complement strand
GTTATGGCGCGTCCCCGATGCACGAAAACCTGAATGCTCCTGAGCGCGGGACATACTCGTACAACCGGTCGCGCATCCGCGTCATCGTGGACGCGCCATAACTGGCGCGGCTCAGATACGCAATCCCGCAAATCGCTCTAGTACTTCGGCACCGACGGATCAACCTGATCGCTCCAGGCCAGGATGCCGCCCTTCAGGTTTTTGATGCGCTTAAAGCCGATGGTCTTCAGAAAGTCCACGGCCTTGCCGCTGCGCATGCCGCTCTTGCAATGCACGACGAGATCATCGGCGGTGTTCAACTCATTCACGCGCGCCTGCAACTGGCCGAGCGGAATCAGCCGCGAGCCGGGAATCCTGCAGATATCCACCTCGTGCTGCTCGCGAACATCGAGCAACACAAACGATTCCTTGCGGTCCATTCTACTTTTCAATTCCACGGGCGTAATTTCCCACTCGCTCGCCTCCGGAGCCGGTGGCGGCTCGGGATGGATACCGCAGAATTGATCGTAGTCGATCAGCGCGTGGATGGTTGGGTTGGTCCCGCAGATGGGGCAGTCGGGCGCCTTCCGCAATTTCAGTTCGCGGAACTTCATCTCCAACGCATCGACGAGCAGCAGACGGCCCACCAGCGAATTGCCCTTGCCGATGATGAGCTTCACCACTTCCGTCGCCTGAATCACTCCAAGCAATCCAGGGAGAATACCCAGTACTCCGCCCTCGGCGCAACTCGGAACCAGCCCCGGCGGCGGCGGCTCAGGATACAAGCAGCGATAGCATGGACCGCCCTTGGTGGCGAAGACGGAAGCCTGGCCATCGAAGCGGAAGATGCTCGCGTACACGTTCGGCTTGCCGGAGAGCACGCAGGCGTCATTCGTTAGATAGCGCGTGGGGAAATTGTCGGTGCCGTCGGCAATGATGTCGTAGTCCTTAAAAATATTCAGCGCATTCGCGGATGATAGCGCGACCTCATGGGTCTGCAGCTCGATATGCGGATTCATTCCATGCAGGCGATCTTTGGCGCTGGCCAGCTTGGTGCGGCCCACGTCGGCGGTGCTATGCAGAATCTGGCGCTGCAGGTTGCTGAAATCGACTACATCGAAATCGACCAGACCCAGCGTGCCTACGCCCGCCGCGGCCAGATATAATCCAAGGGGCGAGCCGAGGCCGCCCGCGCCGATGCACAGGACCTTGGCGCTTTTGAGCTTCAACTGCCCTTCCATGCCCACCTCGGGCATGATCAGATGGCGGCTGTAGCGTAAGACTTCGTCCTTTGAAAGTGACATGTCAATTTCCTTCAATTCTTTAGGGGGTTCAAAACGGCGCGGCTCTTCAGATCACTAGCGACAGGCGGGCACAGGGGACGCGCCGCCGGCAACGGAAGGCCTGCCGCCGGCGATGGAAGGAACAATACTCAATACGTCGTTGTCTTTCACCGGCGTCTGCTCCTTGCTGAGGTAGCGGATGTCTTCGTCATTCTTATAGATGTTCACGAAGCTGCGAAGTTTCCCCTCTTCAGTAAATAATTGTTTGCGCAGATCGCCATACTGCGCGGCAAGGTTCTTAAAGGCTTCCTCGACGGTCGCGCCCTCAACGATCACAGTGTCGTTTTTCGCCGTATACTGCCGCAACGGCGTCGGGATGATGATCTTCACACCCATTCCAGAATTCCTCCGAAATCAAGCCTGCCAGACCACAACTACCATTCAACAACTACGCAGGGTCTTCCACAATGTTCAATTCAACAATCAGAAACTGCGACATATCTTCGTTGAGTTGCCAGGCGGTCAGCTCGCGCGGCTCACCATTCGCAACAGCCAGAATAGCATAGATGAGGAAGGGATGGGCGTGGCGGCGATCGAACTCGGAGGGGCGTGCGGGATGATCGGGGTGGGAATGGAAATAGCAGATAATGTCGAGCCCGCGGCTGCGCGCTTCGCGATCCACGCGAATGAAATCCTGTGGGTCCATCAGAGTGCGGTTGCGCGCGGAATCCTGCGGGCGGGTTTCGTAAGGATTGTCCTCGTAGCTTTCCCACACGTTGGGCATGGGCGCAAAGTCCGCCACCAGCATACCTCCGTCGGACTCCTTGCCAATTAGCAGGCCCTGCCCTTCGCGCGGATAGGCGGCGATGGCGTGCTGGGCGATTTTTTCATACTGACTGCGCGGTATGTTCAATGGCATAGAAAGTTGGTAGCCCACCAATCATAAATTCGGTTCGTCCCAGAAGCGCTCGCTGAGATATTTGTCAGCCGCGTCGGGAAAGATGGTAACAATTTTCGTTTGCTGGCGAACGGCAAGCGGTTCTTTTTCCAGCCGCGCGGCAATCTGGAAGCAGGCCTCCAACATCGCGCCGCAAGAGATGCCCGCCATCATGCCTTCCTCGCGCGCCAACATCTTCACCCAGTGATACGCTCTCTCGGTGTCAATGGCCATGTCCTCATCGGCCACTGTCGCGTCGTATATTCCCGGCACCATCGCCGTTTCGAGGTGCTTCATGCCTTCCAGACCGTGAATGGCCGAATCGGGCTGCACCGAAATGAGCTGGATCGCCGGATTGAACTCACGCAGGCGGCGGCTGGTGCCGATAAACGTTCCAGTCGTTCCAAGTCCGGCAATGAAATGAGTTACTTTCCCGTCGGTCTGGCGGAAAATTTCCGGTCCCGTTGTCTCGTAATGCGCGCGCCAGTTTGCGGGATTGTTGTATTGATCCGGGTAGAAATATTTTTCCGGATTGGCGGCGTACATCTGCTTGGCCATCTTCTGCGAGCCATCGGTCGAAAGGTCCGGGTCCGTCAGCACCAACTCCGCGCCATAGGCCTTCAAGATTTTTTTGCGCTCGGGACTGGCGTTGGCCGGCAGGCACAGGCAGACCTTGTAGCCGCGATTCGCGCCGATCATCGCGTAGGCGATGCCGGTATTTCCGCTGGTGGCGTCCAGGATGAATTTGCCCGGCGTCAACGCTCCGGTCAGCTCGCCATCGCGGATCATGCTCCACGCGGCGCGATCCTTCGCCGAGCCGCCGGGGTTGAACCACTCGGCCTTGACGTATATCTCGATGGGAGCAAAGCGCTGGGCGATGCGCTCCAGTTTGATAAGAGGCGTGTTGCCAATCAGGCGCAACAAGGAGGTAGGCTCGCCCGGTTGCACTACTTGAATATTCCCATCTATCTTGCTGGTCATGAACAGGTTATCCACTCTCAGATCGGCAGCCACACATCACTAAATTAAGGTCGATATGGGGTCAGGGTCCGCGATACACCAGCAGGAGCAATCCTGCTCTTGCTTGGAAAAGAGATGATTGTAGCGTCCGGCTGGAATCACTGTCAACGCTATCAGGCTGACTCCCGCGATTCTGCTCGAGTCCCTACTCGATAACCTTACGATTGAACGGTTATCCATTTTAGGACTTTGAAAATCACCTATACTGAAATTAGCGTGGGAGGAATGCTTGAAAGCAACTTTGAAGCGATGGGCAAAAATTGTTGCCGGCATGGCGATGCTACTGGCGGGCATCGTCGGCTGGGTGCTGCCCGTGATTCCCGGCTGGGCACTTTTCATTCCCGGCCTGATCCTGCTCAGCCACGAATTTCACTGGGCTCGCCGACTGCTGGCATGGTTGAAAAGCAAGCTTCCCAACCAGTCGGCCCAGCCGTAATTCCTACCTACCGAAAACTCTTCCGCGCCTAGCCGCCGCGCTCCGACTTCCATAGATTCAGGTAGGGCTGCAAATCCTGCATGAGCTTGGCGAAGTCCGGCAGGCGCAGCGACTGCGGGCCGTCGCTGAAAGCCTTCTCGGGATTGGGGTGGACCTCCACCATTAATCCGTCGGCGCCCGCCGCAATCGATGCCTTGCACATGGACGGGATCAATGACCGCTTGCCGGTGGCATGGCTGGGATCGACGATGACGGGCAGGTGCGTCAGCTCCTGCAACACGGGCACGGCGGAGATGTCCAACGTGTTCCGCGTGTAGGTCTCGAAGGTGCGGATGCCGCGCTCGCACAGGAACACGTCGGGGTTGCCGCTGGTTACGATGTACTCGGCGGAGAGCAGGAATTCCTTGATGGTGGAGCTGAGGCCGCGCTTCAGCATCACCGGACGATTGGTTTTCCCGACGCGCTTCAGCAGGTTGAAATTCTGCATGTTGCGCGCGCCAATCTGCAAAATGTCAGAGTACTCGGCGACCATGCTCACATCTTCGGTAGACATCACTTCGGTGCAGACGGCCATGCCGGTCTTCTCGCGCGCGTTGGCCAGCAGCTTCAACCCAACTTCTTCGAGGCCCTGGAAATCATAGGGCGAGGTGCGCGGCTTGAAAGCGCCGCCGCGCAGAATCTGCGCGCCCGCCTTCTTCACGGCAATCGCCGTCTCGATCACCTGCTCTTCACTCTCCACCGAGCAGGGTCCCGCGAAGATGATGAACTCTTTGCCGCCGAGACCGTGCTTGCCGAGCTTGATCTCCGTCTTGCCGGGCTTCGACTCCTTGCTGACAAACTTGAAGGGCTGGCTGATGGGCACAACCGACTCAACTCCGGGCGCCGCTGCGATGGACTCCATGACGGCCTCCTTGTTCCCTCCGCTGCCGATGCCCCCAATGACGGTGCGCTCGGTGCCCACAATCGGATGAGACTTGTAGCCCAGTTCCTGTAACCGCTCACAGACGTGGTCAATCTCCTGCTTGCTGGCGCCAGGTTTCATCGAGATAATCATTTTGTTCCTCCGCAGGCCTCGGCGGAAATGCCGCTCCGGCCGGCCCGCATTCAATATTGTTGAAAATGAAAAAGCCCACTCAGTTTCGAGTGGGCCGGGATTCTAACGCGCGGATACGCAGTTAGCGGCCCAGCCACCCCCGGTAAAAGTAAAATCGTCGGGAATTCATCATTGTAACTGACTCCGGGCGCAAGCAACTTCGCGATATGCCCTAAATTGGGCTGAATTAGTATTTTACCGCCCGAAAATTGGCCTTGTCTAGGAGAAAAATGTGATTATGCACATGGCTCCGAAATGGCCTCAACATAGGGTGCAGGCGGGGCATTTCTTAATTTGAGGCGGCGGCTGAAAGTCGTTTAACCGTCTCGGCTCTGGCTTCGAGTACGTTGGTTAGTAAATCCCGAAGCTTCATTGCGTGTTCCCACGTCATCGTGACCGAGGCTGAATCTTCTATGCGACCTTCGTGCGGTAGAAGCATCATCTGTCCAAAAACTAATCTGACGTCGATTGTGGTTGTTGAGACGTTGGCATGATTCGCATATACGTAAACGTAATTTGGCGATTGAGTTCTCTCGAGCTTTGACACATCGACTGACTGAGGCGAAGGCAAATTCCTCGGATATGCGCTGGTCTTTTCTGCTTTGCGCTCAGTACGTTTGGGCATATATCACCTCATTTTCATTCTTCGGAATCATATAAGCCGGGGTTCTGAGAATTTCATCATGCGTTGTGTGTATCACGTGCTCTAAAATATTCATTGCTTTCGGCACGCTCCCAACATTGAAGACAGAATCTGGGAAGACAGATGTTGGCCGTACGAATACTAGTTGTACGGTGTCGCCACCAAACGTAAGCGAAAGCTGTTTCACGGTATGTGCCTTCAACCCTTTCGGGGCTTCTCTTTCGCCTTTTGAAGTATGTAGGGAAGATTTAGGAATGCCTACATGCCGTTCTGGTTCTAGCGGCCTGATTTGAAAATCAAGGCCGAGTGAACGGAATACGCCTCTGAGACCCCGCCACCGAGGATTTCCTTTAGCTGAGAGCATTCGATAAACTGCTTCCCTTGCCACACCAGCGCCCTTTGCCACTTTAGACATCGAGTGGGCCTCAGCTACATTTCTAAGGGCGATCAAAAGCGTGTCGGGGCTGTCCTCAATCGCCGCATTGAGATAATTGGCGGCTTCCAATGGATCGCGCAGATCCTCCAGCAAACTCTCTCGATAACTGCTAGTCCGCTTAGGCATTGTAGTCGCTCCAAAACCTCTTAGCCTTCTTGATGTCGGCGTCTTGGGTGCTCTTATCGCCACCCCAAAGCAATATGATGTCGGTTGCGCCATCCTCGCCACAATAAACGCGATAGCCTGGCCCAAAATCAATCTTCATTTCGATAAGTCCGCCACCCAGAACTCTGTGCTTCCCGAAATTCCCATCTGCCAATCGATCCAGCCTTATACGAATTTTGGCCTTGCCGCTCCCGTCGCCCAAGCCTCGAATCCAGTCTTGAAACGGGCTACGGCTATCAGCGGTTAAGTAATTCCGTACTCTGCGAGGGATAGCTTCCACTTAACATACGGGTCATTTCCGACTGTGATTTATAGATCACAAATGAAGTGTACACCGTCCTCCTTGGACTAGCAAGTGCCTGTGTGATTTGCTCAATAAGGCACTCTTCGTGAAATTGGCGGAAGCAGATGGAGTCAAATATACTCAACGCCGCCCAAAAGCCTTAAGGGCCGCAGACTTGCCGACATTCCGAGCTTTCACTTTGTGATTTATAAGTCACAAGCTTATATTAACCAAAGCGGCACAAGGAAAGCAAACAAATGCGGTGGTGAATAACCATCCATTACGGAGTCGAATTCATCATCACCGAAAAAATGAGCCTGTTCCAGTTGCTGCAATGGAACAGGCTCATTCGTTCAAGGGTTATTAAAGCCAGCCGCGCGGATTACTCCGTAGCGCCGACTTCCACGCTGAGGTCCAGGTTGACGTTGGTCTTGTAGGAGAACTTGATCTGCGGGCCGATCGCCGGCGTGCCGAGTTCCTTGGCATACTCCTCGCGCAGGGAAACGGTCTTGCCGCCGAGCACGGTCATCAGGGCATAGGCGGTGGGAATTTCCGCCTCGGGAATGGTCATGTAGTCTTTATTGAAGACCACGAAGTCGGCGAACTTGCCCGGTTCGAGCGAGCCGATCTCCTTCTCGCGCAGCACATAGTAAGACGCCCAGATGGTGGTGGTCTTCAGCGCGCTGACACGGTCAATGGCTTCGCTCTTGGCGATGGCGTCGCCCTTGTCGTTCAGCCGGGAGATTTCCTTATAAAGGAACGTCAACGGCGTAACGCCTTCGCCGCCGCCAAAGCCCAGGCCTTCAAATTCGGTAACGGGAACCACGCCGCCCTTGATGAGCGAGCCGAACGGCGAGATGCGGTTGGCTTTATCGAGGCCGTAAACGGCCAGCCACGGCGTCGAACGATTGATGAAGTTCGGGTTGCAGCTCAGGGTGATCCCGAGGTTCTTCATTCGGGGAATCTGATCCTGACGCGGGTACATGCCGCAGTGGTCCGACGACAGACGCTGCGAGCGGACAAAGTCGAGCGTGATGTCAGGATTCTCCTTCATCACGCGCTCCTGAATATCCATCACCAGGTCGAGGCCCTTGTCGCCATAGAGGTGATTCACCACGTAGCGATAGCGTGTGCGCATGGCGGCGTAGACCGCGCGGTAGTAGCCGTTGCCTTCCTGAATGATGCAATATTCCTGCGACTTGTACTGCGGCGGCGCTTCCATAGTGGTGCAGATGGACGGCGGGCCGGCGTCAATGCCGCCCAGCGTCATGCCCACGTTCCAGAAATACTTCGAGCCCAGTCCGGCCCAGTCGCCCAGGCGCAGAAAGCATCCCGGCGCGTCCGGCTCCACCTGATTGCAATAGCGGTGCGAGAATGCCAGGCGCATCGGCATGCGGTTTTCGCGGACCAGCTTCATGAACGCCGGCATCTTCGACAGTCCCACGATGTGCGAGCTGTAAGTGGTGAATCCGCCGGCGGCCTGATGCGTCAGCGTGCCGGCAATCACGTTGGCCAGTTCGCCCAAGTGATTGTCGAAATACTTGTCGGCGATCAGCGAGCGGCCAAACACCGTGGACATGGTGATGGCGTCTTTTTCGTTCTCGTCGGTCGGCTCGACTTCATACATCTTTAAGAAGTCGTCGCGAGCAGCGGTGTTTAAGAGCCATGCGCCGGGACCGGCGTTGACCAGCACGGGCATGGTGGGCGCCCAGCCATCAAGCTGCGGACGGGTCAACTGCTTTTCGTTCAGGTAAGAGACCGCGTTGCCGCCAGCGGCCGCGCCGGGCTGCGAGATTCCGATGACCGCCCATTGACCAGGCTCGGGACGCGCCATCTGCTCCTTGATGACCAGCTCGATGCCCTTGGTGTAGTCGCTGTAGTTCTTGCCTGAAACTTGAAAATTCTTGGCGACCTTGTCGATGATGGCCGGATTTTCTCTCGCCCAGCGGCCGACTGCGCCGTCATGCAGGTGGTTGTGAGCGTCAATGAAGCCGGGCAGGACCGCGCGGCCCTTCACGTCCAGCTTTTTGGTGCTCGGACCCGCCATTGCCAGAATTTCGGCGTCCGTGCCGAGGGCGAAAATCGTGTCGCCGCGCACGGACATGGCCTGATGCGTGCGGCCGGAAGAGGCGTTCAGGGAATGATCGTCCATGCTGTAAATCTTCGCGTTGTAGACAATCAGGTCGGGATAGGAAACGATTGAAGCGGGAACATTATTCAGCATCTGCGCCTGCAAGCCCGCCACGCAAATCATCAGCAAGGCCGCCGCCATTCCCAGAAATCCGGTTGTTCTTTTCATTGCTTTCATGTCCTCCAAAGTTCGATCATTGAACTCGTTGCAATACCCAGCCGCCCGCTGCCGCGCGTGACCTAAACAAAATCCCAAAATGTTCCCCGTTGAGTTGGGCAGCCCGCCCCAATAGCCATTGATGACAGCCATCTAACAGATGACCTATTCTATCCAGCCACTATGAATTGTCAATGTGATTCGCAATCACCCGACCGCCCCAACGGATCTAGTTGGGACCGAGCGCTTTGAGCGCCTCGATAATCTGTTCATTGGTGGGCCGGACGCGGGCATCCACATCCGTAAATTTCCAGGCCACGCGGCCGAGCTTGTCGATCACGAATGTCGCCGGGTGCGGAACGATATAGCCGTCCGGGTTGGACTCGTTCTTGAACAGCTCGGGATTCAACTGCCCGTAGCGCGCGATCACGCGATGATCGGGATCGGCCAGCAGAGCAAAGTTCGGCGGCCCGCCCTGCTCCTTCGCTTGACGCGCCACCATCTTGGCCGCGCCTTCCACATCATCCGGGCTGAGTCCCAGAACGACGGTGGACAGCTTCAACACATCATTGCCATCTAGCAGGTTTTTCAGCTGACCCAGCTGCGTGGTGCATGCGCCTCACCAATGGCCGCGATACATCACCAGCACCACATTCTTCCCTCGGTACTGTGAAAGCTGGTGAACCTTGCCATTCTCATCCTGCAGATGAAAATCGGGAGCCGTGTCGCCCGCCACCACGCGCTTCAAGTCATATGGCGACAGGAAGTAGCTATCGGCTGGACCTTCCACCGGCCCCAGCGCGGACTGCGCCGTCGCATTTTCCGCAGCGAACAGCGGCACCAGCATTAGCGCCAGCAGCAATCTTCGCAGCAACATGGGTTCCCCTCCACAAGCAGGTTGCGTTAATCCGGAACAAGCAATCCGGAATAGGCAATCCGGCATAAGCAAAGCACTCGCAGTCATTATAGGCAGCGCTGGAATGAATGCAAACCATAAATCACGCGATGCGAGGCACCCACGATTTCCAACTTTCCACCCGCATCTGCGATCCGCGCGCCCAAGGCGTGGTATTCTTATTGCTTACGGCAGCATGGCAGACCCCTTCTACTGATGACGCCGCTCCGAACCGTTTCCAAAGGAATGCATACATTATGGCAACAACACCCTCGACTGCTCCCGCAGCCGAAACACAACTGACCCGCAACGAGAAGATTCGCAACATCGCCATCATCGCGCACGTCGATCACGGCAAGACCACGCTGGTGGACGCCATGCTCCGCCAAAGCGGCATCTTCCGCGCCAATGAGGAACTGCAAGACCGCGTCATGGACTCGAACGACCTCGAACGCGAGCGCGGCATCACCATTCTCGCCAAGACCACCGGCATCCGCTATCACGGGACCAAAATCAACATTGTCGACACGCCCGGCCATAGCGATTTCGGCGGCGAAGTCGAGCGCGCGCTGAAGATGGTGGACGGCGTCATGCTGCTGGTCGACGCCAGCGAAGGCCCTCTGCCGCAGACGCGCTACGTGCTGACCAAGGCGCTCGAAGCCAAGCTCCCGCAGATCGTGGTCATCAACAAAATTGACCGCCCCGACGCGCGCATCCCGGAAGTGCTGAACGAGCTTTACGATCTCTTCATTGATCTCGACGCCACCGAGGAGCAGCTTGATTTCCCGATCATCTACTCCAACGCCAAGGCCGGCGTGGCCCACGACAAGCTGGACGACGGCTCAGAGAACCTGCAACCACTGTTCGAGGCCATCGTAAAGAACATCCCCGTGCCCAAGGGCGTCCCGGAAAATATTCTGCAAATTCTGGTCGCCAATCTCGATTACAGCGACTACCTGGGCCGTCTCGCCATTGGCCGCGTCTTCGACGGCACGCTGCGCCTCGGCGACACCGTGGGCATCGTGAAGCTCGACGGCTCACTCCAAAAAAACAAGATCACCAAACTTTATTCTTTTGAGGGTCTCAACCGCGTCGAAGAAACCATGATGGGTCCCGGCGACATTCTGGCCGTAGCCGGAATTGAAGGCATCACCATCGGCGAGACCATCACCCATGCGGAGACGCCGAAGCCGCTGCCGCTGATCACCATTGACGAGCCGACCATCGCCATGACTTTCACGGTGAACACTTCGCCCTTCTCGGGACGCGAAGGCCAGTTCGTAACCTCGCGCCACCTGCGCGACCGCCTCGACAAAGAACTGCTCACCAACGTGTCCATCAAAGTCGAGGAGGCTGGCGGCCCCGAGTCTTACAAAGTGAAGGGACGAGGCGAACTGCAACTGGCCATCCTGATCGAAATGATGCGCCGCGAAGGCTTCGAGCTGGCCGTGGGCAAGCCGGAGATTCTCACCAAAACCATCGGCGGCAAGCTGCACGAGCCGCAGGAAATTCTGGAGATCGACTGCCCCGAGACCTACCTCGGCGTGGTGATGGAAAAGATGGGCGTGCGCAAAGGCAAGATGGAGAAGATGATCAATCACGGCTCCGGCCGCGTGCGTCTCGACTTCCTGATTCCCTCGCGCGGGCTGTTCGGCTTCCGCAATGAGATTCTCACCGACACGCGCGGCACGGCCATTCTGAACTCACTGTTCAACGGCTACATCGAGTGGCAGGGCGACATCCCGACGCGCCCCACCGGCTCCATGATCGCCGATCGCGCCGGCAAGACCACCAGTTACGCCATCTACAACCTACAGGAGCGCGGCGAAATCTTCGTCGCCCCCCAACTCGAAGTTTATCAAGGCCAGATCGTCGGCGAGAACGCCCGCGACAAGGACATGGACGTCAACATCATCAAGGAAAAAAAGCTCACCAACATGCGCGCGTCCACCTCCGACGAAGCCATCCGCCTGGTCCCGCCCAAGATCATGAACCTGGAGCGCGCTCTGGAATTCATCCGCGAAGACGAACTGGTCGAAGTGACTCCCAAGTCCATACGCCTGCGCAAAAAAGTCCTGCAAGCTAACCAGCGCTAGGGCGTGTTAACGGTTGGTGTATCGGCTGCACTGGTAGCCACGGTCAGCGTTTTTCTGGCCGTGGGCTTTTCCTGCGGCTTGCGGCTCGCAATCCGGATATGCGAAACTGGAAGCGGCGTGGCGGTCAACATTGCCGCCCCGCACGGGAAGCCGCAGTTCCCGGAGGATTCCATGAATATTCGTCTCACTCCAAACAGCGAGCAAATTCTTCGAGAGCAATTGACCCGAGGCCATTTCCGTTCGCCTGAAGAAGTAATCGAACGCGCGCTCCAGGCCCTGGTTTCACAGCCCGGGTCACCGGTCGCTGAACAGCAGGCCGTGAATGCATCGCTACTCTCACCCGCCGCCCAGACCCCGGAACAGTTTGCAGCCTTCCTGGACGGACTGGGCGCCTACTCGAATGAAATTCCGCCCATGCCGCGTGAGACTTTCTCGCGCGAGATGATCTATCAGAGCCACCCCTGATGCCCGAACCGGCTTACCTGGCCGACACCAACATCCTTCTGCGCCTCGCCCGGCGAGACGACCCGGACTACAGCGTTGTGCGTACGGCGCTCCAGCAATTGCAGCGCCGCGGTACATTATTCTGCTACACATCGCAGAACCTGGCGGAATTCTGGAACGTGGCCACACGCCCCAAGGGCCGCAACGGTTTCGGCCTGTCGGTAGCCCAAGCTGATAGCGAAGCACGACTGATCGAAAGTAAACTTATCCTGCTGCCCGACAACGAGCAGGTGCATCGCGAATGGCGCCGCCTGGTGGTGGCCCATGGCGTAATGGGAGTGCAGGTACACGATGCCCGCCTGGTCGCCGCCATGCACGTCCACGGCATTTTTCACTTGCTGACGCTCAACGAACAGGACTTTACCCGATATCCCGATATTACCGTCATGCATCCCCAAAACGTGGCTCAGCCGTGAAGGGAATGCCGTGATCCGAGCCGCGACAGTAATGGAGCGGCCACCATGCGCATCAACGCGAAAATCATAATGACACGCACAACTCTGCAATACGGACGTGGTTTTTCCAGCCTTCCGCGAATCGCGATTCCGCGCATGGTGGACGCTCCATTACTGTCGCGGCTCGGATCCGGTCAGCCGAACACGGCGAGCAACTCGCCGCGGTGTACTCCATCGTCAAGCAACTCATCAATCCTCTGGCAAAACCCAAAAAGCGCATCGGTTTCGCGCTGGCTGAAAAAGCAGAAACTAAGTAAAGGATTTCCCGTGGCGAAGAATGGTGGGGAACCGCCCGATTGCCCATGTGCCCTAAAACAAAACATGGACGGCGGCACATTATGACTTCTCAGGTCCCGATTCTGAACGAATGCTGCTCGGAGGTCTACATGCAGTAATGAACTCGAAGCCAAAGGCAGTCATATTAAAATTAGCCTCGGGCCCTACCCGTTCATTATTTATCAAGATGGCGGAGTCGTCCTTCTTAAGTAAGCCCACACCCTTCAGGCGATCGATAATCGGTTGAAGTTCGGATGCATCCAGAAAATGGAGAGTACCGTTTGCCTCCATTGGTTCGGTCAGATCAATGTATTGGGCAGAAGAAGAGTGCAGGGGCATTCCTGCCATCATCACTTGCTCGCGGACGTGATAGTAAATGTTGTTAAGAAGATCGGCCTCGCCAGGAGTCAAATCCTTTAGTATCCCGACAAACGCAGGATGCACTTTGTTTCTCTCGCTTGGATTCGCGGCGTTCGCAAGGAGGGCTGCCCATAGCCCTTGCAATTGCTCGTTGTCCTCTAGGGATGCACTTTCTAAGATACTGAAGAACAACTTTGGGGTTACTGTGGATGGACTGATACCTGCATCTTGCAGCAGCTTCTTCGTCTTTTGCA
>CAMBEY010000045.1 GCA_945865705.1 Candidatus Sulfopaludibacter sp. SbA3 | reverse complement strand
TCCGGCGGTCTGGCCTTCCCCGGACACGGGCAGAACACATGGATCGGCTACGGGCCGCACAACAATCAATTTGACGATGCCAATATCGACAAGAGCCTTACAGAGTGGAACAACCTGCTGGTGGCCACCAGATATGGATGGAACAGCATCGGCATCCATAACGTCGGCGACCTCTCGACCAAGATTTGGTTGGATGGAATCGAGGCGGGCTTGAATCAGCAGGACATGGTGATGAAGCCCACGTTCCGCCCCTTCGGCCTTGATCACAATCTCTTCTGGGACGCGCGGCTCTATCCCAAGATGGAGCAGCTCGACTTCCGCAAAGGCCTCGGCAAGATGTGGCAAAATCCGGCGACCGCCGCCGAGCTTTACGGCGACCGCATCCATGATGTCCAGCCCGTACCGGAGTTGATCAAGCGCGGCTTCAAGGTGCATATCGAGGGCGTGGACCCTTGGGAAGAGATGCAGCACTACATCACGCGCAAGGACGACAAGGGCCGTGTCTGGGGCCCAGACCACGCCATTGACCGCCCCACCGCACTCCGCATGAAGACCCTCTGGGCAGCGCGCTACATTGATGAAGACAAGACGCTCGGCTCCATCGAGAAAGGCAAGCGCGCGGACATGGCCGTGCTGGGCGCGGATTTCCTGACCGTGCCGGATAGCCAGATCGACAAGATGACCGTAACCGCCACCATCGTAGGTGGGAAGATCGTTTACGGCGGATTGTAGCCAACGCAGTCGCTAACATCCTGGTACCCGCGAGACACCCAAATTGACGACAGTCGCATCACAATGGGCATGACTAACTGGAACGGCTTGGCGTACTCGCTGGAGCAGCTTTTCCGGTTCCCCCCGCTGCCTGCAGGAAGTTGCGCTTTAAGCCCGAAATTGCTGGCGTCCAACTCGCTGTATCTGCTAGAATTGCGAGAGTTTCTCAGGTTTATATAGTCTGTTTTTTCTAATGGTATGGAGGCCCCCAGTTATGTCCGTGCGTAAGAGTGGAATGATTCGTACCGAGTCCAGATTCAGTACCGCAACCCTTTGGGCCATGGCCCTGACGGCGCTCGTCGTTACCGGCATGTTCCTCAGCAGCAGGCAGGTGTCCATCAATCCGGAAAAAGCGCTGGCCCGTCGCGCAACCGGCCAGGCTCAATTGGTGTCGATCGAGCAGATGCCCGGAGGCGAGCAGATGCCCGGAGTTGACGGCGCGCCCATGTGCGAGTGGATGCCGGCCAGCGCCGAAGAGCGTTTAGTGGCCGGACTCCAGCAACGCGCCGATCAGCGCGCAGCCTCCACTGCCGCCCGCCAGACCATCAACCGCGGCGATCTGAAACCTATTCGCACCATTCGCGATCCCTACGCCGCCTACAGTTCGGTGGCCGTCGATCCCATCAACAACGAAGTGGTTCTGACCGACGAGAACCTCTTCCAGATTCTGGTATATGACCGCCTGGCGAACACGCCCCCATCGGCAAAGATGACGGAGCCGAAGCGTATTCTGGCTGGCGACCACACCAAGATCGAGTTTCAGTGCGGCCTCTACATTGACCCCAAGAACGGCGACATCTACGCGGTCAACAATGACACGGTAGATACGCTGGTCATCTTCGACCGCCAGGCCAAGGGCGACGTGGCGCCCACGCGCGAGCTGTATACCCCGCACGGGACCTTCGGCATCGCCGTGCATGAAGCCAAGGAGGAGATGTTCCTCACCTTGCAGCACGACAGCTCCGTGGTGGTGTTCAAGAAGTACGCCACCAAAGACGAATCCCCGATCCGCCTGCTGCAAGGCGACAAGACGGGATTGGCCGATCCGCACGGCATTGCGCTCGACTCCAAGAACAACTTGATGTTCATTACTAACCACGGCGCGGTCAGTTCCCGCAGGCCGCGCGCGGCTGGCGAAATGGCCACGGGCCGCAGGGACGCTCCCAAGGAAAACTGGCCGCTCGAACGCGAGCACGCCATCGCCGGTTCGGGCCGCAGCCTGCCGCCATCGATTATCGTCCACGACTTGAATGCCAAGGGCGATGTGGCTCCCATGCGTATTATTACCGGCCCTAAAACCCAGATGAACTGGCCAACCGGTCTGGCCGTGGATGAAGAGCGCGGCGAACTTTATGTGGCCAACGATATGGACAGCTCCCTGCTGGTGTTTGACATAACCGCCAGCGGCGATGTGGCTCCGAAGCGCAAAATTCAAGGCCCCAAGACCATGCTGGGCAATCCCACCGGAGTCTGGGTGGACGCGAAGAACAAGGAAGTCTGGGCCGCTAATTTCATGAACCACTCGGCGACGGTCTATCCACTCGGCGCCAGCGGCGACATTGCGCCGCTGCGCATCATCCGTTCTGGCCCGCTGGGCGAGCCGGCGCTGGGCATCGGCAATCCGCATCCGGTTGCTTATGACACCAAGCGCGAACAGATTCTGGTGCCCAACTGAGTGGCTCACCCGCAGATCGCGGTATTCGCCAGGATGGCGAACCAGAACTCGCAGCCCGTCCGCAAGATTGAAGGCCAGAAGACGTTGCTCGGCCGCACCATGCATGCCATCTCCTATGATGAAATCAACGATGAGTTCATCGTGCCCCAACAGTTTGCTCAAGCCATTCTCACGTTCCGCGGCGCAGCCAACGGGCAGGAGCCGCCGGTGCGCGTGATTCAGGGATCGAAGACGCGGCTGACGGACCCGGATCGTCTGGGCCTGAATGCGGTGGCCAATGAAATCTACGTACCGCAGGATAATCTACTGCTGGTGTATGACCGCCGCGCCAATGGCGACGTCGCGCCCATCCGTGTGATCGAGGGCAAGAACACCGGCCTCGGCGCTAGCGCTGTGGCGGGCGATCCGCTGAATAACCTGATCATCGTGGCCGGTGGCGGCGGCTTCGGCGGTGGCGGGGGCGGCGGGGGTGGCGGCACTACGTTCCGCATCTTCAACCGCACCGACAACGGCGACGTGGCTCCCAAGATGATGGTCAGCGGCCCCCGGTCTCTGGGCGGCCCCTTCGCAGTCTATCCCAAGAAGAAACTGATTTTGGGAACCAACCGTCCCACCGGTGAAGCATTAACTGGGCCGGAGTCCTACCTGGGCATTTGGAGCTACGCGGAAGGCGGCAACAATCCTCCGCTGTGGACCATCGGCGGACCGAACGGCATCTTCCAGATGCCGCGCGGCGTGGCCATTGATGAAAAGAACAAGAGCATCATCGCCAGCGATAAGCGCTTGAATTCGGTGATGACGTTCTATTTCCCGGAGATGTTTAACTAGGACTGAGTAATGATGTCATTCCGAGCGGCCTGCCCCGGCGTGCCGTGGGAGCGAGGAATGACACGAAGTCATATCGCCAGATCATATTGAGTAGAAGAGGGAAGCATGATTCGATCAAACACTAATTGTGGTAGCCAGTTTTATCTTGGCCTGGCGTTTGCGCTGCTGAGCGCGCCTCTGGCCATGTCGCAAATGAATATGGGCGGGCCGCAAGCGACGCCCGCCGCGGTGAAGGAAGATCCTCCTCCGCCCGCGCCGCGCGTGGCCGTGGGCGAGATTACCGGTACGCCGGGGTCGATGCTCATGCTGCCTCTTTACTACACGCCTGACCCCAAGATGCCGGTGAAGGAGATCACCGTCGACATCGACTTCGTCAGCAACACGCTGAAGTTCCAGAAGCTCTCGCCCGGCGTGGCCGCGGAAGAGTCCGGCGCGGACGTGAAGGGAAGCGTTACGGAAGGCAAGCAGGATGACAAGGGCGTTACCCGTTCCAAGCTCACCATTACCGCCTCTTTGCCTGATGCCAAGGCCGCGGCAGGGCTGCCTGACGGCTTGCTTGCATACCTCTTGTTTCAGGTCACGCTTGAAGCCAAGCCCTACGCCGTGCGCATGAACACCGTGGTTACCGCCGCTAAAGACCCAACGGCCAAGCCTGTAAAGGTGAACGCGCAGAACGGTTTGGTGGTCATGGAACTCATGGACATGATGCCAGAAGCCACCTGCTTCTTCTTCACGCACTAGTATTTCGCGGACGGCGAAGGCGAGCACGCACTTTCTACCCTGTGCAATAATTGGCGGGCTGTCCAGCAAGACCGGGCAGCCCGTTTTTTCGCACTCTTTTTTTATCTCGCACTCTTAGGGTGATGTCATCCTGAGCGAAGCGAAGGATATGCTTTACTTGGGAGCGGGGAAAAAGCAGGTTCTTCGCTACGCTCAGAATGGCAACCAAAAATATCAAAGGGGGGATTTGATCATGTTGATGAAACGGATGGCCATCCTATTTGTGTTTGTCCTTGTGCTGCTGACAGGATGGTCCAGGCCTGCTCATGCGCAGGAGCTGATTAAAGTGCGCGCCAGCCTGGGCGATGTCTCGCTGAACAAATTGATCTTCGCGGTGGCGCAGGACGCGGGAATTTTCAAGAAGCATGGACTGGAAGTCGAGCAGTTCATCACCGAGGACGCGGCGGCTCGCTCGGCGCGCGCGGGCGTGGTCATTCCTAAGGACCGTATCGGCAAGGCCAGCGGGCAAGTGCACTTCAATATCGGCGGAGGCTCGCCGATGACCGTCGGTCGCGCCA
Source organism: Candidatus Sulfopaludibacter sp. SbA3 (assembly GCA_945865705.1). Taxonomy (GTDB): domain Bacteria; phylum Acidobacteriota; class Terriglobia; order 2-12-FULL-54-10; family 2-12-FULL-54-10; genus SHUM01. The sequence continues at coordinate 8,836 of CAMBEY010000045.1, read as the reverse complement.
CCAACGCCACCGCCGGCGACCGCATCATCCTCGCCTCCACCGACCACATCGTGCGCTGGCACATCGTCGCGCACAAGGACATCACCTCCATCGAGCAGCTCAAGGGCAAGCGCCTCGGCTACTCCGGCTTCGGCGCGATGACTCACTTCGAGGCGCTGGCTTTCGCGCAGATCATGGGCTGGAACCCGGATCAGGATCTGGCGCTGATGGAAAACGCGCTGGCGCTCGACACCTTTGAGAACCGCACCGTGGACGCCTTCGTCGCCGACGAACTGGTATACACCATGGCGCTGACGAAGGGCCATCGCGCGCTGGTGGACCTGAGTCAATACAACATCCCCATCCCCGGCTCCGGCGTCACGGCCTCGCGCAAGTGGGTTGCGGAAAACCCCGACACCGTCCGCCGCTTCCTGCGCGCCACGGTCGAGGCCATCGCCATGCTCAAGCAAAATAAGACGGTGGTCTTCAGCTCCATCAACAAGTGGTACGGCATCAATGACCGCGAGCAGCAGGAGTTGCTGTTCCGCGACATGACCAAGCTGCCGCGCAAACCCTATCCGCACGTGCCGGGCATCAAGAAGGTGATGGAGTTGTATGACACCGCCGGAATGCGCCGGTTCAAGGTGGAGGACTTCTACGACGACAGCTTCATCAAGGAGCTGGACACGAGCGGCTACATCGACAGCCTGTACAAGTGATGAATTACTGAGATGGGCGCATACGGAAAAGTGATCGCCATCATTCCGGCGGCGGGGCTAGGCGTGCGCATGGGGCACACGCGGAAGCAGTTCCTGCGCCTCGATGGCGAACCCATCCTGACGCTGACGTTGCGGAAGTTTGATGCCTGCGGCGACGTGGACGCCATCTACCTCGCGGCTCGCGAGGAAGATCAAGAAGCGATCGCGGAGATGGTCAACCTGGCAAAAATCCGCAAGCAAATCACCATCGTGAAGGGCGGCGACAGCCGGCAGCAGTCGGTGGAAAATGCTCTGCGCGCTCTGCCCACCGACACCACGTTGGTCGCCATCCATGATGCCGTGCGCCCGTTTGTTTCGGTCAGTGAAATATCCTCGGTGATCGCCGAGGCCGCGCGCACGAAGGCGAGCATTCTCGGCGTGCTGTGCGTGGATACCGTCAAACAGGTGGAGCGCTCTCGGATCACGGCGACCATTCCCCGCGAGCGGATTGTGCTGGCGCAGACGCCACAGGTGTTCCACTACCGACTGTTAATGGACGCCTTCGACAGCGCCCGCTCGGACCAGTACACCGGTACCGATGAGGCCAGCCTGGTGGAGCGACTGGGGGCCGAAGTCACCGTGGTAGTCGGCTCGCCACGCAACATCAAAATCACCGCGCCGCCTGATCTGGAACTGGCGCGCTTCTACCTCGATCAGGAGAGAGCGGCGACGAAAGAGAGCGGCGCCAAGGGCACTTGGAAATCATGAACAATCCAACTACTCACACGCGTTGCGGAATCGGTTATGACACTCATCGGCTAGTCGAGGGCTTGCCGCTGGTTCTGGCCGGTTGCGCGCTGCCTGCGCCGCGTGGGCCCATCGCGCACTCTGATGGCGATGTGCTCTGCCATGCCATCGTCGATGCGCTGCTGGGAGCCGCCGCCCTGGGCGATATTGGCCGACACTTCCCGGACAACGATCCGCAGTGGAAGAACACGCCGGGCCTGACATTTCTCGAACATACACGGCGGCTGATTGCGAATGCCGGTTGGAGTATTGGGAATATTGATTCCGTGGTGGTGCTGGACGAACCGAAGCTGGCACCGCATATGGATGAGATCATCCGGCGCATTGCTTTCGCGCTGGGCATCGATCCCTCTAAGGTCAGCGTGAAGGCCAAGACCAGCGAGGGCGTAACGCCGAATCTGGCCACCGCGCACGCTGTGGCTCTGGTGGAGCGAACCAGTATTTAACAGAGCCGCGCGCGTAAGCGAGCGGATCGGGTTGGCGGACCGATCCTCTCCAATGGATGTTGGTGCGTGCTGTCTAACCTTGTCCCCACTCCACCCGGTCCGGTTGCTGACGCGCGCGGCTCTGTCACCGGTCACACACGCAAACAAAAGGCCCGCAGAATCATCTGCGGGCCTTTAATATTTACCAAATCAGGTTTTAGAAAAGTTCGGGAACCGAGTAAGTCAGGATGGCGTTCAAACGCATGTCCGCCACCAGCAGCTCTTTATGCTTGACGTTGATGGCCACGCCGCGGGGCTTGAGCATCACGCCCTTGGCGGTGCCGCCAATCTTGAAGCGAGGCGGAGCATCGCCCTTGTCCGTAATGTGCCAGACGCCGATGAAGACGCCCTTCGATATCTGCTCGTCAATGAAACCCGGCATGGCGGCGATGATCCAGCCCTTGGGCGAGTACATCTGCAACTGATTGATGCGGATAATCTCGGTCTTCGGACCGGCGATTTCGCCGAGCGGCTTGGTGTTGCCCGCCGCCGTGCGACTGAAGGTCAGGATGTGGGCCATCTTGGTGGAGCCCGCCGTTACGGTATCCTGGGCCACAGCGAAGACGTTGTGGATGGGATCAACCGCCAGCGTACCTTCGTCATCGAGCAATGTATCCGGGCCTTCCAGCACGCGGATGGGAGCGACGTTTCCGGTGGCGCGGCGGTCATAGACCAGTACGCGCGAGCCATCCGGGATGTAGATTTCATTGTGCACCGGATTCACTTCCACGCGGTCGGGACCACCGGCGTAACGCTTGGGGTCGCCGAGCATGGTGTTGGAGCCCTGAATGATGCGCACGGGAGCTTCCTCGCCATCGGCGCCGCCGCGGAACACCAGAATCGCGCGGGCAAACGGATTCGTCACCAGCATCTCGTCATTGACGGGATCATAGCGAACGTCGTGCATGGTGCGGCTCAGGTTGGTCTTCTGGCCAGCCAGTAAACGGGTCGATGGGGAATTCTCTTTCGCCAGCCTGGCGAATACCGCGATCTGCGGGTGAGCCACTCAGTTGGGGACGAGTATCTCTTCGCGCTTGCTGTCATACCCTACGGCGCCGGGGTTGCCGATGGCTTGCGCGATCTTCTCGGCTGGAGCGCTGCGGATGACGCGCTTGGGCTCGGCATCGCCGCTGGCGGTGCGGGCGTAAACCGTGGCGCGATGGTTGCCCATGTTGGAAACCCACAGCTCGTCGTTCTTCAGATCCACGAAGACGCCCATGGGGTTGCGGATCTGCGTCTTGGGTCCGCGAATCATGCGGCGCGGTGCGACATCGCCGTCATCGTCCATGCCGAACACCAGGATGGAATGATCGGCGTCATTCGCCACGTAAAACTCCTCGCGGGCTTCGTCAACCCAGATGTGCGCGGGCCAGTTCAAGCGCGTCTTGGGACCAGCAATGGTCTTCAGCGGGGCGATGTTGCCCACGCCGTCCATCGGATAGAAGGTGATCGAGGGCGGGAGGAATTTTCCGTAGGTGGGCGCGGTACCCTCGAGCGTGTTGCCGTGGTTGGTAACCAGCATCAGGTTCTTCTTGATGTGCAGCGAGATGCCGTGCGGATCGGCCAGCTTGGTGTTCAGGCCGCGAATCTCGCGCAGAAACTTGTCGGTTCCCTTGGCGGCTTTGGGATAGGCGACGATCGAGTTGGTGTGCTCCACCGTCATGTACATCTCGCCCTTTTCCTCATCGACGGCGATGCCGTACGTGCCGTGCGGAGTCTTCAATTCGCGGTTAGGCTTGACGTCGCCCTCGGCCTTGGCCTCGAAGATCACCAGCAGGTCGGTGGTGTCATTATTCACCGAATAGATGTCGCCGGTCTTGGGATCAATGTACAGACCGCAATTGAACTCCAGCTTGGTATTGTGTCCACCCAAATAACGCTTGGGCTCGGAGAACGCGGCGTTGGGCGGCGTGTTGGTCATGCGGTCGAACACGCGGATGCCGAAGAGGTTTTCGTCCTGCATGAAGATGTCGCCGCTGCGCGCGTCCTGCGCGATGGCGCTGTAAGTTGGGTAGGTGTCCTTCAATTCGCGGATCGGAGCGCGGTCGAGATGAACGGAAGCGGCGCCGCCACCCGCCGGAGCGGACTGCATCATCGCTGCCGACATGGATGCGCTGGCGCTGGCCGGCATCCATTCACACATTTCTCCACCCGTCGTCGGCATGGGTGTAACGCCCACCAACTGCGTTGAGCCACTGCGGTGAGCGACTTCGGAGTTCTTGGCTAATTCTGAGTTCTGAACCGACCCGCCGCGAATCACCAAAAAAGCGGCGAAGGCCAGGATGGCGACAAGCGCCGCAATTCCGGCTCGTGGGGCCGTGCGCAATCTAGCTGACATCGTAAGATGCCTCCTTGGAAATTAAGTATATAAATTTCAGCACTCCGCTCTTGCAGAGTGCCTCGCCAGCTCGCCGATATCCGTCGCCTTGGGACAGCATCCAGCACCTCACGCCCACGGCGTGAGCAGACCAATTACCCCGTCTAAAAACATATTAACACCAAATGAAATGAACAAAATAAGAGAAAGAAAGGGGCTGGCCGCATCTCCGTCAGGGAAATGCCACCAGCCCCAGATTGGTGATTACGACAAATCGAGGGTTAACGAATCAGCGTCAGGCTGATATCGAGCCAACTATTCGCCGCCGCCCCCGGGATTCAGCAAATCGACCTCCTCGGGTTTGTCGTCAATAAAGTCCCACTTGGCCTGAGGGCCAACCGCAGGCTGCCCCAGAACCTTGGCGAACTCTTCGCGCAGAACCATGGTCTTGTTGCCCACCACGGTCATCAGCGGATAGATCGTCTGGAACTCGTCGATTGGCACAGTAAGGTAGTCCTTGTTCCAGACTACATAGTCGGCGAACTTGCCCGGCTCGAGCGATCCCAGTTCCTTCTCGCGCAGGACGTATCTGGCGGCCCAGATGGTGCTCATCTTGAGCAGCGTTTCGCGGTCCACTGCGTCCACCTTGGAGATGGTGTCGCCCCAGCGGTTGATGCGCGTGATGAAAGGCTTGGCGTCGAGGTGCATCGGCTCAACAGTGCTGTCGGGCCTGGACATGTCTACGCCCAACTCAGCTTCAAACGTCGCGTAAACGCCGGCCTTGATGGTGGTGGCGATAGGCGCCAGGCGATTCTCGTACTTCATGCCGTAGATTTGCAGGTACGGAGCGCTGCGCGTCAGGGCGTTGGTGGTGCAGCTGACCATCCATCCGAACTTCGCCATGCGGGGAAGCTGGCTGGGAGTGGGATAGAATCCACAGTGGTCGCTGGTGAAGCGGCGGGACTTGAAGAACTCATTGCTGAAGCTCTCCGGATTGTCCTTGATCAACTCGTCCATGATGTCGAGAACGTAGTCGATGCCCTTGTCCCCCCAGGAGTGGTTGACCACATAGCGATAGCGCGAGCGAATCGCCGCATAGACGGCCTTCCAATAATCGTTGCCGGGCTGAATGATGCACTCTTCCTTAGCCTTGTACTCGGCCGGCGCTTCCATGGTGGTGCAGATTGCCGGCGGACCATTGTCGATGCCGCCCAGCGTGATGCCGACGTTCCAGAAATAGTTGCTGCGATCGCCCAGACCGGCGTAATCACCGGCGCGCAGGAAGCAGCCGGGGATGTCGACTTCAATCTGCTGGCAATAGCGATTCGAAAATGCAAAACGCACCGGCATGCGGCCTTCCTGCACCAACTGCGTGTAGGCGGGCATCTTGCGCAGGCCGACGATGTGCGAGCTGAACGTGGTCATGCCGACCGCAGTCTGATACTCCAGATAGTCGTGGATGACGTTGGCTAGATCGCCCATGTGCTTGTCGAAGTAGAAGTCTGCGACCAGCGAGCGACCCATAGTGGTGTCGATGGTGATGGCCTTCTTTTCGTTGGCGTCAGTCGGCTCGACCTCATACCAATCGAGAAACGCATTGCGCGCTGCGGTGTTCCACAAGAACGCCGGATGCGCGCCGATAAAGACCGGGAGCTTGGGAGCCAGCGCATCCAACTGGTCCCGGACCATTTCCTTCTTCATCAGAAAGTCTATGCCGAGACCACTACCAGACTGTCCCGTGGGCAGATCGATCCAGGCCCACTGGCCGGGTACGGGGCGCGCCATCTGTTCCTTGATGACCAGCTCGATGCCCTTGGTGAGGTCGGCGAAGGTCTTGCCGGTAACGGTGAAGTTCTTGCGCACCGCTTCCACCTTCTGCGGATTGTTTCGCGCCCAGGTGTTGACGGCGGCGTCATGCAGATGGGTATGCGTGTTGATGATGCCCGGCGACACGAAGTGCCCCCTGACGTCAACCTTCTTCGTCTGTGGACCGGCCAGGCGCAGAATATCCGAGTCCGAACCAATCGCCAGGATGCGGTCGCCCTTGATGGCCATCGCCTGCACCGTGCGGCCCAGTGAATTCGAGAGCGACATGTCGCTCATGATAACGATCTTGCCATTGTGGACAATTGTGTCCGGGTAGTTGACCAGCTCCGCAGGCACACCGTTCAACGTCTGCTGCGCAATCGCGCTGATTCCACCCGAAAGAGCTAACGCCAACCCTAGCAACCATCGGCCCATTTCATATTTCATGTGGAGACGACTCCTTTCAAGCGATCGATCTAGTGAAAAAACTCATGAGTTTGCAGCGCGGCAGGCAGGACCACCAGCCTTATCGACAAAACCATCTGACCCATTGTTTTGGACGATTCAGATCTCAATAGGGCCATGATTCCCCAAACCGCGATTCTGCACGATGCACGTATGCTACATAACCCCCGAATGTATTGCAACACGTATTCCCAGCCCAAAAACAGGAACACTGGGCAGGTCGGAACGATTCCCTTGCGGGAGTCGTTCAACTTGTCCAGTGTTCGCTGCCAACGTCAATTTTGGCTATACGTTTCTGGTGCGCGTGGCGGCCAGGGAGTAATGCGGCGACCACGGGTTTTCCGCTCCCACGCCGAAGGTCTTCAGGTGTACGTCCAGCATATACGGCCGGCCATCCTTCAACGTTTTCAGCGCGCGGGCGATGGCGGGCTTGAGGTCCTCGGAGTTCTCGACCAGTTCGCCCTTGATGCCGTAGGCCTCGGCAAGTTTGGTATAGGCCACCACGGGACGAGTTAACTGCGAGATGTAGTCGCGGTTGTTCTTGCCGGCGGGACCCATGTGGCCCATGATCTGCCAGCGAGTCTCTTCATAGGTGCGGTTGTCCAGAATCACCGTCAGCACTGGAATGTCGTATTTCGACATAGTCCACAGTGAGTCGCTCTGACCGAATAGGAACCCACCGTCGCCCTGGAAGGAGACCACCTGACGATCGGGCATCGCCAGCTTCACGCCGACTGAAGCACCCACACCCCAGCCCAGCGCGCGGCCTTCGGTGCGGCCGATCTTGTGCATCCCGCCCTTTTCGGCGTAGTTAAAGTAAGTGAGAACCTTCGCTTCCGTGCCCACTTCGTCCACGATGACCGCGTCCTTCTCGAGCTGGTCGGCGAACTCGATCATCATGCGCTGCCAGGGAACAGGGCTGCCGTTGGCGCGACGGGCCGCCGCGGCCTGCGATGCGTGCAGCTTGGCCGTGTAGGCTGTGCAGTCTGCGCGACGCGTCGCCGAACGTTTCTCCAAGTCCTGCTTGGTGGCCAAGCTCTTCACCGCCGCGACCAAATCCTCCGCCACTTTTTTCAGATCGCCCACAAGCGCCCCGCGCAGCGGCGTCTGCCGCCCAATGGCGGCGGGATCAACGCTGGCCTGGATCAGCGAAGCGCGGCGCGAGAATGCGCCGCCAAAGGGTGAGCGGGCGCCGAAGTTGAACAACAGGTCAATCTCCTTCGGGTAGCGCATCCGGCTATTCAATTCGCCAAGGTGCAGCGGGTGGAAGTTCGGGAAATCAGCGTGGAAGCTGCGCGCCTGCGTTACTGGAATTGCCAGCATCTCAGCCAGCTCGATCAGCGGCTGCTCCGCTTTGCACTGGGTAGCCTCCGGACCCACCAACAGCATCGGCGAAGTGGATTCGATGAGCATCCGGGCGACGCGCTCGACCTCCGCGGTGTCGGGGCGAAGGTTCATGGGAATATTGAACGCTTTGCTGGAATAGATCGTGCTGGTTACATTTTCTTTATACAGCAGGTCGCGCGGAATGCGCAGAGAGGTGGGGCCGCAGGGCATTACCGTCGCCATCTTATAAGCGTTGCGAATCCACTCCGGGATGCGATCCGGTTGCTCGACGACCCAACGCAGCTTGGTGTATTGCGCCACAGCCTCAATCCAGCTATCCACATCCTCGTGGCTGTCCGTGCCCTCGCGCGCCGTATCGGCGTGGTCGGACAGGATGATCAGCGGGGTACGATCCTTGTGCGCGTTGTACATGTTGGAAGTGGAGTGAGGCAGGCCCACGCGGCTGTGCATGCAGTAGCCCACTTTGCCCGACGCCATCGCGTAGCCCGCCGCCTGCGCGACCACCTGGCCTTCATGCGTGGCCTGGATCGACTGCAACTGTGGGCGGGAGACAAACGCGTCGCACAGCGGCCCAAGGCCCGAGCCATTGCTGACGAAGATATACTTGGCGCCAGTCTCGACAATCTGGTCGGCCATCAGTTCGCCGCCCGTGCCTTTCACCGTGCGCGTAAACTCCTCGGCCGCCTTGGCCCCGGCCTGCAATGGAGCTATCGACTGCGCTACCGATTGCGCGGCCGAGGCAGAGTAGCCTGCGGCCAGCATGCCAGCGACGAATCCGCGCCGCGAGATTTTCTCGGTCAACAGTTCACCAACCAATCGTCGCATCATAGTTCAAGCCTCCTTAGAGCGATCCATCCCCAGCCGACATTTCCCCGTTGGCATACTTAACAGCTTGCTGAAAAAATCATGGCGTTGTCATTCCGAGCGAAGCA
>CAMBEY010000044.1 GCA_945865705.1 Candidatus Sulfopaludibacter sp. SbA3 | reverse complement strand
CCCCCCCCCCCCCCCCCCCCGAAACCCCAACGCCGGATCCCGAATCCCCCGTTTGTCAATCTGGTCAGAGTGGTCAAAACCGTGAAAGTGTGCACTTTGGTCAGAACCGCAAAAACCGACAATCTGTCAGGCTATTTTTTGAGTGCGGGAATGCGGTCGGTTCCCCCGAAGTAGGGGCGCAGCGCCTCGGGAATTTCGATGCTGCCGTCGGCTTGCTGGTAGTTCTCGACAACGGCGATCCAGGACCGCCCGGTCGCCAGGCCGCTGCCGTTCAGGGTATGGACCAGCTCGGACTTGCCCTTGCTCCCGGTGCGGAAGCGGATGCCGGCGCGGCGCGACTGGAAGCTCTCGAAGTTCGTGCAGGAAGATATCTCGCGATACTCGTTCAGGCCTGGCAGCCACACTTCAATGTCATAGGTCTTGGCGGAGCCGAAGCCCATGTCGCCCGTACACAGCGCCATCACGCGGTAGGGCAGGCCGAGCTTCTGCAACAGCGCCTCGGCGTTGCCGGTCAGCCGCTCCAGCTCCTCGTAGGAGTGGTCGGGGTGCGCGAACTTCACCATCTCCACCTTCTGAAACTGGTGGTTGCGGAAGACGCCCTTCATGTCCTTGCCATACGTCCCGGCCTCGCTGCGGAAGCACGGCGTGTAGGCGGTTAGATTGATGGGCAGGTCCGCGGCATCGAGCGTTTCACCACTGTAAAGATTGGTTACGGGCACCTCGGCGGTGGGGATGAGCCAGTAGTCGGAGCCCTCCAGCTTGAAGAGGTCTTCGGCGAACTTCGGCAGTTGTCCCGTGCCGAACAGCGACGCCGAGTTGACGATGGCCGGCGGCAACACTTCGCGGTAACCGTGCTCGCGGGTGAGCGTGTCCAGGAAGAAATTGCCCAGCGCGCGTTCGAGGCGAGCGCCGCCGTCCCAATAGACGCCGAAGCGAGCGCCGGCGATCTTCGCGCCGCGCTCCATGTCCAGGATGCCAAGCTGCTCGCCGAGTTCCCAGTGCGCCTTGGGCTTGAACGTGAATTCACGCGGCGTGCCCCAGCGGCGGACTTCCACATTGTCCGCGGCGGAGCGACCCACGGGGACAGTCTCATGAGGAACATTGGGATAGGTGGTGAGTATCTCGCGCAACTCCTCGTCCACTTGCTTGACCCGATCGTCGAGCAGCTTGATGCGGTCGGAGATACCGCCCATCTCCGCGATGATGGCGCTGGCATCACCACCCGACTTCTTCAAAGCGCCGATCTGGTCGCCGGCCTTGTTGCGCTGGCTCTTGAGCAACTCGACTTCGGTGAGCAGGCGGCGGCGGCTGGAATCCACCTCGCGAAAACGGTCGAGACGAAGCGCGGAGCCGCGCTCAGCCAGCTTGCGCTCAACCAGTTCGATATTGTCCCTTACAAACGCCAGGTCCAGCATGGGCTACGCACTCCGCGCACGGCAACTTTTAAGGTTTACGGGCAAATTGGGTAATGGGCCCAAACTCGGCCAGAAGCACCTTCTGCAGCATTCCAACTCATTAATAACAAAGGAACAAAGTACAATGTCCCACACCTGTGGTATACTCTTCTCTTTTGCTGTTGCTGAGGATGTGCCACATTGCATGCAACCGAGTTAAGCTGTGGCTCATCCACTACATAGTAGCAGAACTGTAGAATGTTCGCTCCGCCCCGTCGGCAGAATTGGCGAGTAAGCAAGACGCCGGAGGGTTCGAGGAAGGATGTACAAAAATGCGAACTGCCGCACGCAGTAAAACTGAAGCACGGGGTAAACCTGATGCACGAGGCCGCAAGGTAACCGCCATCCCGCGCAGTCATGGCCGGAAGAGCAAAGTCCCTGCCGCGTCGCTGCATAGCCAAGGCGTGGCCGTGTCTGTGGATGAGCGCGTCGAGGACCTGATCCGCCGCTACCCGGCGCTCGGACGCTCGCTAGGCGTACTGGTATTTGAGGGCAAGGAACGCATCCGCGATTTTCCGCCCGCCGATCAACTGCGCATTCTGCGCATGGTGCTAGCGCTAAAGAAGGCCTCTGGGGGATAGACATCCCCCAGTTTTTTTATCCCTTGTAACTTTTTAGCTCCAATCCTATTGTTTCCTTCCCTGAAAATCTTGTATTCTGATTAGCTGTGGTTGCGAACGGGGCGCGGTCTGCCACGATCCAAAGACACTGGAGCAGTCGCAAGATCACTTCAAACAAAACGGGCCAACAAGCCCGCAGCATCGAGGGAGAATATGGCATACGTAATCGCTGAACCTTGTATTGGAACTAAAGACACGGCATGTGTGGACGCCTGTCCGGTGGACTGCATTCATCCGAAGAAGGACGCACCCGGCCACGCTGAGGCCACTCAGCTATACATTGATCCGGCTGAGTGCATCGACTGTGGCGCATGCGTCCCGGTATGCCCGGTGACGGCCATCTTCGCGCTGGACGAACTGCCCGAGAAGTGGAAGCACTTCACCGAGCTGAACGCCCAGTACTTCGCAAAGTAAGTTGGCGAGGTTTACTTCGCTGCTCGTATAGGGTGTGCGTTTCCTCTCTAATAATTGGCGGGAGTTTCGTATCCGAAGCTCCCGCCTCATTCTCATTCTCATTCCTTCCTAAAGCCAGCCCGCACCAACTCCGCGCCAAAACCTCCCAATACCATCCCGCCGCCAAACTAGCCTAGTACGTCCTATTTACAAATAAGGTCCTTTGATCCATTCCCGTATCAATTCAGTTGAATCAGACTCGAATCAGCAAGCATGATGGGAGGGAAATGATTATGCGCCTCTGGTTTGATTGTTCGCACAAGAACACCACGTTTCCAATCACACTGCCGGATCACGCGCGCAAAGTGTCTGCGACGATCAACGGGTCCGCGCACCGCACTTACATTGCGTGCCTCGACTGCGGCAGAGAGATTCCCTATAGCTGGGAACTGATGAAACCACTGCCGCGCCGGCACGTCGCGCTCAAAGCAGGAGTACCTGGCCAAATCCCAACTGCTGCCTGATTGCCACCAGTGCTGGAGCTAAATTGGCCGTAATCCATTCCGCGACTAACCGCTGCGGACCTCCACTTGATTGCTTTCGCCCCCTTGCTCCCGCCTCCAATTTGTTGCGCCCATTGCTCTGGATCATCACGCACCGGTGGAGTTCCCTATTGCGCTTGATGAGCCGCAAGCGTAATCTGGACTACGTGCGGGTGAAAGGCTACTTTCCCCGCGATCTCCCAATAATGATTCAGGACAGGAGCAAGAAATGAAGATTCGGTATTCCCTCCGGGGCATGGCTAGCCTCGCATTGATCATGTGTTCAATTTATCAATTGCCGCTGCGGGCACAGGCGCCGGCGAAAATGCGCGTCACCGCCAGCTTGAGCGATGTCTCCATCAACAAGATTCCTTTTATCATTGCTGAGAACGAAGGTCTTTACGCCAAACACGGACTGGAAGTGGTGATGACGCCGTTCAGCGCCAACGCGGCGAAAGTTCACGGCGTGCCCGATCAAGTGCCCAAGAGCGTGCGCGACGCGGTCGTCGGTCCCAATTTCTCCGTGGGCGGCGGCGCGCCCGGCATGTGGGACAAAGCAATTTCGTCCGAGCCGAACGACCGCGTGATCATCGCCACCACCGACGACATCGTCCACTGGGACATCGTCGCGCAGCCGGAGTTCAAACGCCTTGAGGACTTGAAGGGCAAGCGCTTCGCCATCTCCGGCCTGTCGGCCTGCACCGGCACGGTCGCGCTGGTGGTGGCCAAGCACATGGGCTGGGACCCGGTGCAGGACATGGCCATTCTCGAAGGCAACTACAGCGTAACGCCGCTGCAGAAGCGCTGGGTGGATGCGCTGATCGCCTATGAAGTCCCCCTGGCCATGGCCATGAAGGCGGGCTATAAACCGCTCGAAGACGTGGACATGCGCAAGTGGAACGAGCCGATCCCCTGCAACGGCGTGTGGGCGTCGAAGTCCTGGGCGCACGCCAACAAGCCCGCCGTGATCGCCTATCTGAAGGCGCTTACCGAAGCTATTTCCATGATGAAGAAGGACAAGGAAGTGGCCTTCCGCGCCGTGGCCAAGTATTACGACTTCAAAGACCGCGAGCAGCAGCAGGTCATCTACAACGGCGCGAAGGAAATGCCACGAAAACCGTATCCGTCCGTTGACGGCATCAAGAACGCCATGAAGCTCTACGACGGCGCGGCCATGCGCCGCTTCAAGGCCGAAGACTTCTACGACGACACCTTCATGAAGGAACTCGACCAGAGCGGCTTCATCGACAACCTATACAAGTAAAACCTAAAAAAACGAATGGGCGGGGCCACTTGGCTCCCGCCCATTTTTGCACCCATTCGCCTGCACCATTCCTTCACTTCCACCAGAACAATTACTTGGCGGGAGCTGCCGGCTGGTGCTGGATCGGCGCCGGGACGCGGTCGCGGTCGAGCGGCTCCAGCTTGAAAGTGAACTCAATGGGCGCGGTCTGGGGCAGATAGCAAATCTGATCGTCGCAGGCCTGATAGCGCATCTTACCGCGAACCTTCAGCGTTCTATCACCATCCAGAATGGGCTTCAGGATCGTCTCCGACGCCAGCACAATGTCCTGCGTCAGGCGGAACTTGCCTTCGTACACGGGAACAATCTCATTGATGGCGGGAAGCATGAGCAACTTCCCTTTGGGATAGCCCACGTCCTTAGCAACGTAGTTCGCCGAGGCTTCGAGTTCCCATTTGATAGGAATGTAGTTTTTCACTTCCGGCGTGTAGACGTGCATCTTCGGCGGCAGCACGAAGTCGGCGACCAGCGTCAGGCGCAGGTTGGGGCGCGCGGTATCGCTGGTGGGGTAGTAGCGCATCTCAAGATAATCCGTCTTCACCACGGTTTCCTTGGTTCCCGCCACCGACCCAAATTCCTTGAGCAATATGGTGGGAGTGGAGTAGCGGTCCTGATAGCGGTCCTCGAAGTACTTCGACTTCACCACGCCCTGGGCATCCACGATGAACGTCCCTGGATATGGCACGCCCGCCCACATGTGCCCCGCGGGCACGGCGGTGTTGAGTACGCCGAAGGCGCGGATGGCGCTCGACTTCTCGTCGGCCAGCACGGGTAGGGAAATCTTCTGACGGCGGGCGAAGTCCTGCACGATGGGCAAGGTGTCATAGGTGAAAATGACGATGCCCAGCCCGCGCTTCTTCACTTCATCTGAATATTTTTGCAGCTCGACCAGCTGCGTCTTGCAGTATGGTCACCAATCAACCGAGCGCTGGAAGACGATCATTGCGCCGTTCGGTCCCACAATGGATTTGAAGTCGCGCAGCTTGCCCGTCTGATCCGGCACGCTGAAGGCCGGAATCTTCTTGCCAACCTCAATGCCCGTGGAGACAGGCGGAGCTTCACGCCAAGCCTCCGTGGCTGCTGCCACGGGAGCCGCTGCGGGAGTCTGTCCCAGCACCATGCCCAGCACAATGCAAGGAGCCATGAATACCCATGCTGCCGCCAAGGCCGTCCCGCGAATAACTTCATGAATTGCCAGTCGCATCGATTTCCTCCGTAGCGCTAGAGCTCAGACAAAGAGTTGGATTCCGATACATGCCCTGAGGCTGCACGCCCTATACGATTATTCGAACCGTCATCAGCGCACGGCAATGGTCGTCGTGTTCGATAACGTGCCGCCAACACTGACGGTCACCGGGACCGCATCGGCCGGAGGCAAGCTCGACGGAATCTGGGCGTTGATCTGATACAGCCCGAAGAATCCCGGCGCGAGTCCTGCGAAGTTTACCGGCGCGGAAATGCCCCCGATGGTCACGGCAATCAACGTGGTAATGGGCGAGAGCGGGCTGGCCGGCGCTGGCACGCCCGTTGGAGGCCGGTTGCTGACCGGACCCAGTCCCGTTGCATAAATTGTGATGAACTCGCCGCGCCCGGCGGGGCGCGACCCGGCGAATACTCCCGCTGGCGCGGCCAGCGACGAGGTGTTGGCGATGACCGCCACGGCCTGCCCCGCCCCGGTCGAATTTGCCGTGAAGATGGCTGGCTGTGAGGCAGCCAAAGGAACCTGAATGGTATTGCTGGCCACGCCGGCAATGGTTATTTTCAACTCCGCCTGTGCTAATCCGGCCAGCTCCCAGGGAACCTGGAAGTTAATCTGGGTAGCGGTGGCGGCATAGACCGGGGCGGTGATGCTGTTCATCTGCACTACCAACGAACCGGAGCTGCTGCCAGCAAGATTTAATCCGAAGACGGTGGCGATGCTGCCCGGCGACACCGGCGCGCCGCCGCGAAAGCTCGCTCCGTTGACGACCGCGCCGGAGAACACCACGGGCGCGGTGGGCGTGCCCGGCGCCATTCGCGTGAGCAGCGCATCGCGGAATCCGCCGTCAGGCTCCGGGCTGAGCAGCACGCGCGGCGTGCCGCCGACGATGAACAATCCACCAAGGCCGCCGAGGCCTAGCGCCGATCCCGAGGCCACATCAGTCCCGTCGCTGCCAAACTGGCGCGTCCAAATCGCATTGCCGTTCAGATCGTATTTGCGCGCAAAGACGTCCTCGTTTGCGCCACCGCCTCCAGACTGTCCGGGCAAGGTGCCGAACACATTGCCGACGATGTAAATCGAGGCGGCATCAAGCGAAAGCCCGGTGGCCAGCACGTCGCGCGTAGCGCTGAACTGGCGCGTCCAGACGATATTTCCGCCGTTGTCATAACGGCGCGCGAAAGCATCGTAGCCGGGCGCACTATTCTGCTCGGGTAGACGGCCACTGGTGGCTCCGCTAATGTAAAGCCCCGTCGCATCGGCAGCGGCGGCAGCGGGAAATTCATTGCCGTCCGTGCCGAACTGGCGCGCCCAGAGCAGATTGCCTGCGGCATCATACTTTCGCAAAAACACATCATAGATTCCGCCAGCGAAAGTGCTTTCTGAAAATGCGGAATCCGTTTCACCCAGCACGAAGATTCCTGTGGCGTTAGCGGCGACCGCGACTACATTGTCGAATCCACTCGTGCCGAATTGACGCGTCCACACCAGCGTGCCTGCGGCATCATACTTGCGCAGATAACCGTCCCAGCCCGCCACGGGTATCTGACCGGGAAGAATTCCCGCGGTTGACCCGCCAACGTAGATGCCCGTGTCGTCCACGGCCAGCGCATTGGCGCGATCATTATTCGGGGTACCAACAGTCGAGGCAATTCTGCGCGTCCATACCAGCGTGCCGCTGGGGTCATAGCGGCTGATAAAACCATCGCGCTTGTCGGCTTCAATTTCGGTTGTCGGTGGTGTCTGAACGCCAATGTCCCCGGCCACAAAAATCGCTCCGCCGACGGCCAGAATGGCCCTGGCCTCGTCGTCATACTCGGTGCCGAACTGGCGCGTCCACAGCACGCTGCCGTTGGCGGAGAACTTGCGGATGAAGGCGTCGTTGCGGCCCAGCTTGTCGAGGTCCGGCAGAATCCCTCCCGTGAAACCAGCCGCATAGATGCCGCTCGCATCGGTGGCCACGGCAAGAGCCTCATCGCTCTCGAAGGAGCCAAATTGCTGGCTCCACTCGATGGTCTGCGCCATCGCCGTCAGCGGCAGCAGCGTCCACGCGAACACGAGCAGGAGCTTCACGAAGATGAAAAGTTTCATAAGCAATGGCCCAGCCCCCAACGAACGAATTGGACTATTTCATCCCAGGTGCGTACTAGGGGAATTTTAACACCATGATCGACAGGTCATCGCGCAATGGATGTCCGGCAAACTTGCTCGCTTCCTCTTGCAAAGCGCCGCAGATGGACTCAGCGGAGTCGCCGCGATGCCCCTCCACCACGCGCAAGATGCGGTGCGAGTCAAACATATCGCCGGCGGCATTCTCCACTTCGCTCAAGCCATCGCTGAAGCACACCAGAATATCCTGCGGATGCAGCACGATGGAATCCTCGTGATACGAAGCCGTGGGCAGAATGCCCAGCACCGGCCCGCCCACATCCAACATGCGCACCGGATGGCGCGGACGATAGAGCAGCGGCGCGACGTGTCCGCCATTCACGTAGATAAGCCGGTGCGTGCTGACGTCCAGCCCCGCGTAGAACGCTGAGACGAACTCCTGCGGCGCGGTGCTGTCATAGAGCTGATTATTCAGCTTGCGGAACACCGAGCGGATGGTGAAGTCATTCTTGATCAAGCCGCGAAACAGCGCGCGGAAGCCGGTCATCAGCAGCGCCGCGGGGATGCCGTTGCCAGAGACATCCGCCACCAGAAACCCGTAATGATCCTGATCATCGCGCATGGAAACGAAGTCCACCAGGTCGCCACCCACCACCTTGGCGGGCACATACGCGCTGGCGATATCGAAGCGCGGGATCACCGGCGGCGTTCGCGGAATCAGGCGTGCCATGATCTCCTGCGCCATCACCAAATCACGCTCCACCTCGGCATCGCCCACTTGCAGCATCTTGCGGCGCAGCACAGCGTTCTCAATCCGTGGAGAAACGGCCAGCGCGAAGCGAGCCAGCGCGTCTCCATCGGCGGAGGAGAAAGCCTTTGGTTCGGTGGCGCGCAGCACCAAGGCACCGCGTCCCTGAGCAGTCAGATGAATGGGGATGACAATTTGGCTCCGTGGCTGCGGCAGCGGCGGATCACCTGCGACGACCGTGCGTGTCTTCGCCGGCAGGTCTGACAACAAGTAGGGAGCCGTAGAGCGCATGGTCTCCGCCAGTCCGCCGCGGCCCGCGTACAGGCTGCGATCAAACATTTCTGTTACGGCGCCATGCACCACGCGCGAGTTCTCATCCAACAGAAAAATTCCCGCCGCATATCCATCTGAAACGTTTTGGATCAAGTGCAATATCTGCTCAAGCGCGGTGGAAAGATCCAGGGAGAGTTCCTGCTTCCTCATCTCGCGAACTAACAAGGACCAACGGGAAACTGGCGCGAAAGCCGAGGAGATCGATGACGACAATCGCGTTCCCTCATTTGAAATTGGCGAGTTTCCCATCTAGCAAGCACCTGTTTCTGGCGATGAATCCCGGCTCTGATCATTCTCCAGCACTTTGACATCCGCCAATTCCGCCTATCAATGGAGCACCAACCGTGGAGCACGAACAGTGTCCATTATCGCTCGACTCAAGTGGCGCATCCTAGACGATTTCCCGAGGCTCCGAATCGCGCCTCGCAAATCATTCGGAGATGCCCTCACTTCGGTGAATCCTTTGCAGGCCGCCTGACTGAGCGAAGATCAAAGAAGCGCTTCCGGCATTCATTGCAGCGATATCCGGGAACCCCAAGTAGCCGCCACAAGTTGTTGCTTCGGCTTGGAGTCACCGACCCGCTTTCAATCCGGTTTATTTGGCTATCGCCTCCGCATCGCGGGCAAACTACCCAACTCCGCCACCTCTGCCTGGGGGATCGGCTCGGCTTATATTGGGCGCGAAATGTGGAACGGCAGCCCTCGCAGTAGAATGGATACAATCTAGGATGACAGGTAATCCAATGCCGTTCGTCGACGCGAACGGACGCCACGCAATTTTTTGCCCTGCGGACACTGCATCAATCCTTCAGTATTTCCCATTACGACGTGATCTACTCCACGACCGGCCACACCAAGCGCCCTCAGGCATTGGGCCTGCGAACTAGTAATCAAATCCCTCCGGCACCCAAATCAAATCCAATGTGCGATTGCGCACGCCGCCCAATCTCCCCCCGAGCCCCACGCGCACGCGGATGCGCTCTTCTGACACACCCTTGCCCAACAGAAACTGTTTTACCGCCGCGGCGCGGGACTCGGCCAGCCGCTTGGCATCGCGCTCATCTGGTGCGGCGTAGGCCTCCACCGAGACTACGCCCTTTCCGCCCGACAGTATCTTGAGGGCAACAGCCTCCAACTTGGCACCATCGGGCGCCGCCAGAAACCCCACATTCCGCGGAAAGACAATCTGTCCCAAATTCAGCAACTCCGGCTCAGGCGGCGGTGGCGGTGCCGCGAACACGAGCACATGGACTGTACAATCCGTTGCGCGGCCCGCACTATCCTCCACGCGCGCGGTAATGGAGTATTCGGCGGGAATCAGTCCTGTGGTATCCAATTCGGCCTGTTGCCCTCCTTGGATTGTACCGCCGTTGGTGAACCACTGGACGCGCGGTGACCCGCCTATCGCGCCCGATGTTTCCACGCGAAATTGCGCCGGTTTGCCAGCCTCGACTTGCTCCTGTGCGCTGCTGCATTTTGCGGCAAGCGTCTCCGGTGGTGCCGCAATGCGGAAATCAACGACGCACTCGGCGCGATTGCGGTAGGCATCCTGCACTGTCCCCGTCAGCAGATAGCGGCCCGAGGCCAGCCCACTCGCATCCACGGCAATCTCCGGGCCGCTGCCCTGAATCACTCCACCATCCGACGACCACACAAACGCCAGCAAGTGCTTCCGCGAATCCGTGGCGCTCATCTTCACACGGAGTAATTCCTTGCTGCCCTTCTCCAGTGCGGCAGGCTCGATCGAGCAGGTAGCAGACACCGTATCGGCTTTGGGATCAGCCGCGGAAAATACCACAGCTGCTCTGGCCTGTAGGCATGGCAATAGCACGCTCAGCAGAATGCCGACAAGCATCCCATGCTGTCCAACAGCTTTTCCCTCACGCTCGGGCCTAACTGTCATGAGGAACTCTCCGGCAGGAACTGTCTTTGATTGCCTTAGCCGCGGCATAACCAGCGGCCTCTCGCAATTATAGGAGACCCACAAGCGAAAAGGCTCGCACGATTCCGCTACATACACGCACTGTAACGGCGGCGGCACCTACCGCGCTGGAAGAAAATGAATTGAGTAATGAGCAAGAAAGTTCGGCGCCCTCTCTCATCACTCCCACATTTATCAATCATCAGTGCTTTCCCGCTACTTCTACCACCGCGCGATAGAGTATCTCCACAAACTTTCCGATGCCTTCTATCGGAACGCGCTCGTCGTTGCCGTGCATTCGCGCAATCTCTTCCTCGCTAACCACCGGGTCGATGCCGTAGGCCTGCACGCCTTTTAGCCGCAGCGGGGCGGAGTCGGTGCCGCCGGTCAGCATCATCGGCAATGTAACGGAGCCGGGGAACATCGTGATCTGCGCTTTTTCCAACGCGCGAAACAGGTCCGTGTCGATGCGCGACGGCGGCGTGATCGTGGTGTGGTCGCCAATCGGCGTAATCTCCACCGCCGGGTCGTCAATCATGCGGCGCAAATTCTCAATGAACGCCGGCATGTTTTCGTCCGGCAGCGCGCGCACATCCACGATCACTTCCGCGTCGGCGGGAATCACGTTCTCGCGGAACCCGCCCTTGATCATCGTCGGCGCGATGGAAGTTCGCAGCATCGAGTTATACAACGTGTTAGTGTGGCGAAGTTTCTCCTGCGCCATCGGACCTACAATCGGGTCATCGAGGTGTGAGTAAATAAACGCTTCTTCCGGCGGACTCACTTTCGCCAGACGCTCAAAAAACGTCCTGGTAATGTCATTGAAGCGCAGCGGCGGCTGATACGTCCCGATCTTCGCGACAGCTGCGGCCAGGTGAACGATGGGGTTATCCACGCGCGGCATTGAGCCGTGGCCGGAAATTCCGCGCGCCGTCAGCTTGATGCGCCGCACCAGCTTCTCGGCAGTGGCCACGCCCACGTAGCGCACCTTGCCATCCTTCATCAGAATCTCCGCGCCCTCGTTCAACGCGAACTCCGCTTCGATCTTCGGCCAGTGTTCCTCGATCAGGAAATCAATGCCAACGCCGCCGCCGGCCTCTTCGCCTGCCTCGGCCAGAAAAATAATATCGCGGTCGAGCGGCGTCTTCTGGCGATGCAGCATGAGGAAAACCTGCAACATGCTGGTGATGCCGCCCTTGTCGTCGTAAGCGCCGCGCCCATAGACGTAGCCGTCCTTGATGATCCCCTCAAACGCCGGCACGGTCCACTTGTCCTTCTCGACGCCAACCGTGTCAGCGTGCCCCATCAGCAGCAGCGGCTTCTTGCTCCCATTGCCCTTGATCCGCGCCAGCAGATTCCCCCGCCCCGGCTCCTTCTCCAGAATCTCCGAGGCGACGCCCTCCTTGTCGAGCAACGTCTTCAGATACTGCGCGAACTTGGTCTCATTCCCCGGCGGGTTGCTGGTGTCAATGCGGATCATCTCCTGCAACCGCTTGACCGCCTCGTCGCGCGCCTGGGCAAAGTCCGGCACGGTTTGTGCGTTGGCTGGACAGTTGATCGACAGCAGTGTCGCAAAAAGCGTCAAGCTTCTGATGATGGACATCGGAAACCTCCCCTGCAAGCTTCCTCGGAAACTTGAAGATACTATACGCGAACAATATGAAGAGTGGAAAGGGTCAGGCCAGCCGAGCGAGCAGCGCGTCGAGCGGCTCGGCCTTGGCTGCCTTGATGTTGTAGCCGTAGCTTGCCCCCGCATCGCTCACTGCTGTAAGTTGACATGCGCCGAGCGCTGCGTTCAGCGCCGCGTCGATGGCGGGTCGCAACTCCGCGTCGGTGGCTTTGGTGTTGGGAGTAAATAGCCGGTCGGGGAAGCGCAGCTCCAGCGCATCGGTGCACAGACGGGCGGCGGGATAATTTTTCTCCGCCGCGAGTCGCTTGGATAAATCGAACGCGCCGCGCAGCGCGGCCTTGATGCGTTGCTCGTGTGTGCCGGTGAGACCTTTACGCGTGACGTAAAGCGTGCCGGGAGCGGGGTCGGCGAGGTCGAATGCAAAGTTGACCTTCAGGCCCACCAGCATGATGCCGGGGCCGCGCGGCACGTGCGCGTAGTCGGCCAGATCAACCCATTCGGCGGCGTGCGCCTTGTCGGCGCGCCAGCGACCGAAGATGTCGAGGAACGAGGTCAGCGAAATATCCGCCTTGGCCTCGCTGAGAATTTTTATGCTGATGCGTTGCAGGTCGATGGGCAAAGCGATCTCCGACTCGGTGAATGACTGAAACTGGAACTATCAAGTTTGCTGGAACACTGTTTTGGGTGTCATTCCCGCAGACTGCTAGGCGAGAGCGCCGCCCATGCGGGCGTAGCGTCCGTGCGCCTCTTCCACGAACAGCGTGGCTTCTTCCACGCGCTGGTGGGCCTGTTCTTCGTTCAGATTTTTCGCCCCTTCTTCGGCGGCGCGGAAAAAGTAGTCGGCGCACATGGGCAGAAACTCGCCGGCGTCGGCAAACAGTTTCTTGAACTCGCCGACGGTGTTGTACTGATCGGAGAGCAGCAGGCCGCGCGTGGCGAGCAGGCCGTCGGCGGCGCACTTCATCGCGGTGAAGGCGGTCGTGGCGGCGGCTTCGCGCTTCCCGGCTTCCAGTTGCAGGCCGGCATCGAAAAGGTGGCGGTCGGCGTCCTCCAGCATGAACTCGGACTGCGTCACTACTTCGCCGGCGCACTCGCCAACACCCGTGGTCATGAAGTAGTCCCAGGGCTGGCGGTTGTCGCGATAATACTCAGGCTTCTCGCTGTAGTCCGGCAGCTTGTCGAAGTGATCCACCGACTTCTTGATGTGCACCTTCCCCACGCGCTGCATGTACTCCGCGAATGTCTCGCTGCCTGTGCGCTCGGCGGTATAGAGGTCCGTCAGCGTCTTCACCACCTCGGGCACATCCTTCGCCGAGGCCTTGCCCACCGACAATCCGAACGACTGCGCGTTGCCCTTGGTCGAACCGCCGAGCACGATCTGGAAGATAGGCGCGACGTGTGAGCCGACGCGGCGGCTGGAGCCGAAAAATCCAATGTCGGCGATGTGATGCTGGCCGCAGGCGTTGAAGCAGCCGCTGATCTTGATCTTCAAATCGGATCGCGTGGCGTAGTC
>CAMBEY010000043.1 GCA_945865705.1 Candidatus Sulfopaludibacter sp. SbA3 | reverse complement strand
AAACGCCGCGACGTCCATGTCCGCCTCGGGGACCGCGGACCGGCGCGTGCCGTGGGGTACGGTGGCCTCGGTGATGGCTTCGGTATGCTCGACGAACTTCATGCCGACGCGGGTTGACTCGCGCACATCGCCGGTGTGGCCCACCACTTCGAGGCCCGCTCTGTGCGCCTCCGCCACCACCGCCTCGAGCAGCTCCGGCGTCAGCGCTTCGTGAACCTTCACTGCGTCCACTCCTTGCCGAATCACCTTTCGGGTGATGACACGGGCCTCCTCGGAACTGCGCACGCGGACCTTGTAGCCGGCCAGTTCGGCATTGTCCACCTCGCCGCCGGGCTCAACCGGGCCGTCAATGATGAGGCCGGTAACAAACATCCGCGGCCCCTTCAGCTTGCCCGACTTCAGCGCCTCGCGCTGGGCTAGAATCCATTCCGTGGGATTGGCCGTATCGAATACCGTGGTCACTCCAAAGCGGAGAAAAATCTGCGGCATAAAATCCAGAAAATGTATATGCGCGTCGATCAGGCCTGGCAGGACGAACTTGTTTTCCGCGCGCACTACCTTGGCGCGCGGCGGTATCGCCACCTGGCCTTTGCTTCCTGCCGCCTTGATGCGTCCCCCCTCGATCACAATGACGGAATCCTTCAGAGGGGCACGGCCCGTGCCGTCAATCAAAGTAGCGCCCTCGATCACCACTGGCTGGTCCTGAGCGGCGACGGGGTAGGGAGTTGTCAGCAAGGCCACCACCAACAGCAACCCTGCGACCCCGGGCTGGATTTTCATGAGTAAGTTAGGCATCGTACATTCTCCCCGGTATACTCCGCTGCGGCAACTTCGGCAAATGAAATATATCAAATTTCAAGGACTGTCCAAAGTTGCTCCGCAACGCCCAAATCATACCACTGATTAAAATGGTTCGCGCACGCGGACCCACCCGGCGGAAATATCTGGTTAGGGCCAACTGGAAGCTCCGTAAATTCTTGACCTGCACTGTGGATATCTGATACACAGGCTGTAACAAAATTGTAATCGCGGGGCGATTGGTCAGTTCAAGTCATCTTAGGTTAGGCGCAGCAGGACGGCTGCCGAAAAGAGGGTTTCATGGGCAAAATATTTTCCATTTCATTGTGCGCGCTGCTTGTATGTGCGCAGTTGGTGATGAGCCAAGCGACGACCGGAACGATCTCCGGCATCGTAACGGATAGTTCAGGCGGAGTGCTCTCCGGAGCCACGCTAACCATCCTGAACGAAGATACCGGCATAGCCCGCACGGCGCAGACGGATGCGCAAGGCCACTACCGGGCCCCGCTGCTCGCGCTGGGCAGATACAAGTTAACGGTCTCAGTGGAAGGTTTCCAGACCGAGATACGCAGCGGCATTGTGCTCACCGTGGGCCGCGAGGCCGTGGTGAATCTGGCGCTGTCAGTGGGCGCCGTGTCCCAGACCGTGGAAGTATCGGGCGAGGCGCCGCTGGTGGAGTCCACCACCTCCGCCGTGGGCGGGCTGGTGGATGAACGCACCATCCGCGAATTGCCCCTGAACGGTCGCAGCTACGATCAGCTTGCCCTGCTCGAAGCCGGCGTAACATCCTACGGTGGCGGCACCACCAACGGAGGATTCCTCTACGGAACCGGGACACGCTTCTCCGTGGCCGGGAGCCGCTCCTACAACAACAGCTACCTGCTCGACGGAATGGATATCAATGACTCCGGAAATGGCACGCCGGGCGGCGCGGCGGGAACCAACCTCGGCGTGGACGCCATCCGCGAATTCAAGATTGTCACCAGCATGTTCAGCGCCGAGACGGGCCGGGCCACCGGCGCGGTGATCTCCGCCGTGACCAAATCGGGAACCAACGAATATCACGGCAATCTCTTCCACTTCATCCGCAACAGCGCCCTGGACGCGCGCAACTTTTTCGATGTCCGGAATGCGCCATTGCCGACGCCGGTCCCGGCCTTCAAGCGCAACCAGTTCGGCGGCACCGTGGGCGGGCCGCTCAAGCGCGACCGGACATTCTTTTTTGGCGCATATGAAGGCATGCGCGAGCGGCTGGCCATTACGCAGTTTGCCACCGTGCCATCGGTTTCGGCGAAGCAGGGAATCCTGGCCGGCGGGCGTGTGGTTCCGGTCAGCCCGGCGATCCAGCCCTTTCTGGTTCTGTGGCCCACCCCGAACGGTCGTGATTTCGGCGACGGCACGGCGGAGTTCCTCTCCTCGCCGTCCCGGCCCACCAATCAGGACTACTCCATGGTGCGCGTGGACCATCAGCTCACCGACAAGCACAGCATCTTCGGCCGCTACACCTTCGACGATGACGCGCGCCGCGCGCTGACTTCCGTGGCGACTTCGGAAGATACCTTGGAGGCGCGGCGGCAATACGCCACCTTCCAGATCAGCAGCGTTCTCAGTTCCAACCTGCTAAACTCGCTGCGCTTCGGCGTGAACCGCTCGGTTTCCTATACCGACAATCTGCCGACCGACACGATCCCCGCCGGACTGTCGTTCGTGCCCGGCCAGCCCGTGGGAGTGATCGGCATCGGCGGCCGCGCGGCCGACGCCTCGCGGACCATTGCCAACGCCGGAACCACCGACACCGCGCCACGCTTTGCGTATTACTCAGTGCTCGAGGCCGCGGACGATCTTACGTTCATCAGCGGGCGGCATTCCTGGAAGTTCGGGGGGAATATCAAGCGGATGCGCGACAATACCGCACAGAACACCTCGTTGCGCGGCATCTACAACTTTAGCAATTTCGATACCGTGCTTACGGCCACGCCCACCAACTTCACCGCGGTGCGCCCAGGTCAGGACGCTTACCGCGGCTTTCGGCAAAGCCTCTACGCAGTTTTCGCCCAGGACGACTTCCGCCTGAACTCGCGGTTGACGCTGAACCTGGGGTTCCGTTGGGAAGCGGCCAGCAATCCTACCGACTCGCGGAATCTGGCCTCCCGGCTGTTCCATGTGAGCGATGCGGCATTCACCCGGGATGAGGTGTTCCTGGAGATCACCAGCAAGAACTTCGAGCCGCGCGTGGGTTTTGCCTGGCAGGCGAACGGCAGCGGGAAGACTGTGTTGCGCGGCGGGTTCGGCATCTTCCACGACCAAGTGCTTCCGGTCTACTACGCCGTAGCCGTCACCAAATATCCGCCCTTCTACGAACGGCTGGCGGTAGCCAATCCCCGTTTCCCGGACGGCTATCTGCAATTGACCACCTCCGGGCTGGTGGCCATCAATGGGGTCAATCCGTTCCTGAAGACGCCGGCGAAGAACCATTACACGCTGACTGTGCAGCAGCAGCTATTCGGCGACATGGTGCTGGAGGTTGGCTACGTCGGCTCGAAGGGCACCAACGTGCCTCGCTACGCGGAGCTGAATATGCGGCCCTATCAGCTGAGCAATGGCCAGAAAGTGTTCCTTGCCGGCGCACCACGCAAGAATCCGTTCTTTGACGAGATTCGCCCGCTGATGACCGATACCAATGCGCACTACGATGGACTGCAAGTAAAGTTCAAGCGCGCCTCCAGCCGCAACCTGCAGTTCCAGATTTCCTACACCTATTCGAAGGCCCTGGATAGCGCATCCACCGTCGCCACGGCGGACAATTCCCGCGAAGCGCAGGCATCGCTGGATCCGGAGGAGCCGGCGCGCGACAAGGCCCGGGCCTCTTTCGATGCGACCAATAACCTGGTAATCAACGTGGGCTACCCGGTGCCGGTAAAATTCAACAACTCCATCGCCACGGCCATCCTGGGTGGATGGGAGCTAAGCGGCATCGCCACCTTTGCCGACGGCCAGCCGTTCAGCGCGCGCCTCGGCTATGACCGCTCCAACAGCCTCGGCGGCGGACGTGCCGACCGGCCCGACCTGCGGCCGGGTTTCAGTCAGAACCCGGTGCTTGAGAATCCCACGGCGGATCGCTGGTACGATCCGAATGCATTCTCGGTGCCGGCGCTAGGAACCTTTGGCAATCTTGGCCGGAACACCCTGGTCGGCCCGGGCCGGGCCAATTTCGACCTGTCGCTAGTGAAGCGGTTCCAGTTTTCCGAGTCTCGGGATTTCCAGATTCGAGCGGAGTTCTTCAACATCCTGAACCGCGCCAATTTCGGCTTGCCACAGAACGTGCCGCTCACCAACCCCGGCGCCGTCATTCCCGGCGCGGTCATTCCGGGCGGGGCGATTCAGGTGGTCAGCGCCAGCGCTGGCAGAATCACGGACACGATTACCACTTCGCGGCAGATTCAGATCGGGATGAAGCTGACCTTCTAAGATACCAATGTCCCTTGGATGAGGAGTGCGTGGCCATGACTGTTCGGCTTTTGATCAGATCGTTGTTGGCGCTTATGCTGCTGAGCGGATTGTTTCCGGCGGGGTTCGCGGCGCAGTCCGGATCAGCAGCTGCAGCCCAACCGGCCACGCTTAATGAGCAGCAGCAGGCAGGGCGCGGGCTGTTTCTGCAAAACTGCTCGTACTGCCATCTGCCGGCAAAGGAAAATAACAAGAGCACCGCGGAAGGAACCACCATTGGCCCGCTCCTGAAAGGACTGATGCAGGGTCCGAAGCCGCGGCCCGAGGCCGTGGTGCGCGGATTCATCCTCAAGGGAACCCCCAAGATGCCCGGATTCCAATACTCATTTGATCCCAAGGAACTGGACCAGGTCATCGCCTACCTGAAAACTCTGTAGCTGAAAGAGGAGAATTACCATGGCACGTTTCCGCGCTCTGCTTGGAGTCTTACTTCTGCTGGCCATCCTGGCTTGGGTGGGCAAGCCCACCATGCCAGTGATAGGCACAGCGTCGGCGCAGTCGCCCAATCGCTCCAGCCTCCCCTTATTGACTGGCATCGTAAAGGATGCTGACAGCAAGCCGATGGAGGGCGTGGCCGTCTCGGCGCGCGAACAGAGCAGGACGTTCACCGTATCCGTGTTTACCAACCAAGCCGGCGAATATTCCTTCCCCGCGCTGGCCGACGGACAGTATCGCTTGTGGGCGCAGGCGGTGAGTTTTGACACGGCGCGCGCGCAAGTTGCCTTCACCTCCGGCAAGGGCGTTCAACAGGATTTCAAGCTTAAGCCGCTTAAAGATTTTCACCATCAGCTTTCTGCCACCGAGTGGACCGACAGCCTGCCCGACTCCACGCCTGCCGACCGCAGAATGCAGCAACTCGTGCACAACAATTGCAGCTCCTGCCACATCGCCGGATTTATCCTGTCCAAGCGCTTCGACGCGAACGGTTGGGCCATGATGATCAATTACATGCTGGAGCGCGAGATGCGCCCCGAGGCGGCCAACTACAAACTCATTCAGTCGTACAAAGAGGATATCGCCGGATATCTGGCCAAGGTGCGCGGATCGCAGGCCGACGTGATGAAGTGGAAGCCGCAGCCGCGCCTGAAGGGCGAGGCGACTCAGGTGGTGGTGACGGAGTTTGATTTGCCACGCGGCGACATGCCGCATAGCGTCCATGACGGAAGCGACTGGTCCGGCGGCATCCCCTCGAAGTATGAAGGCGAGGCCGCGCATGACTCCACGATGGACAAGGATGGCAACGTGTTCTTCACCGACAACAGCACGCCGAACCGGACCATCGGGAAGCTTGATCCGAAGACCGGGAAGGTTACCGGATACATGCTGGCCGATAAGGAAGGTTACGCGGTACGCACGCACGGATCGGTAACGGATCAGAAGGGTATCATCTGGGTCACCAACGGCACCGACGGCACCATGATGAGTTTCGATCCCAGGACCGAGAAGTTCAAGAATTATCCGAAGCCCGCTTCGCTCACGCGTGGCATTGGCCCTACCCTTACGGTTGATTCCAAAGGGATGCTGTGGTCCACGCAGTCAAACGGCGTATTCAAATTGAATCCTGAGACCGGGGAGTACACCGAGTACAAGTCATTCAGCAAGGGCGGCGGACCTTACGGCATCGCTGTTGACGCGGAGGACAACATCTGGTTCGCGCAAATCACCACGGATCGCGTGGGCTATGTGAACAGTCGAACGGGTGAAGTCGGCGAAGTGGTGCTGCCCGCATGGACGGGGGAGGTCAGCGCCAAGGATCGTGAGATCGGCGAGCGCACCGGCGCGATCACCAACGCCGCACCGCTGACGCAGAAAGGCCCGCGCCGCATGGGCGCCGATCGTCGAGGCGGCGCTGTGTGGGTGGCCGAGTATTGGACCGGGCAACTCGCGAAGATCGATATTCACACCAAGAAGGTGACTGAGTATGCGGTGCCTTCGCGATACTCGCATCCTTATGCCGTGGTGGTGGACAAGAACCACATGGTCTGGGTCTCGCTAATGAACTCGGACCGCATCCTGCGCTTCAATCCATTCACGGAACTATTCACGGAGTTCCCTCTGGCCACGCTGGGTAGCGAGGCGCGCTTCATCGATATTGACGACACACCCGATAGGCCCGCCGTCTGGCTGCCTTACTCACGCACAAACAAGCTGGGCCGGGTGGAGTTTCGCTAAAAGCTGGTCCCCAGGCAGGTGATCGAGCATCGCGTCGCAATTTCTTTTCAGCGACTCGCAGCCCCGGTCGCCACTTTGAAGAGCGCTTCGGAAGTCCGCCCGAGGCTGGCGATTTTTACGCTTTCCCGCAGTTCCGCGAAAATATGGTGCTTTCGCAATCTACTGTTGGTCAGATCATCGCCATTTACTGATTTTATGATCCTTAAATGGCAATTTTTGCAAACAGTAGGCCGCCAACACCGATAATCAAAAGTAAGCGTATTTGTTTGAATAAGGTATGGCTTAGCAACAAACAATTGATTGCGGAAGCACCCCTGAAACCGCTTCCGTCCAGTCTCAGTTGAATCCGCGCTCGGTTTTCAAATAGTCATAAGCCTCGATAATTTCCCGCGTGCGGACTGCGGCCAGCTCGGAGAATTCGCCTCCGAGATGTGTCACCTTGTCGGGATGGTATTTCGCCAATAGAGCGCGGTATGCAGCCTTGATTTCCTGTTCACCAGCCTGCATGGATACTCCCAGCACTTCACGGTAATGATGATCTCTGTCATCGAGATCCGCGCCCTTTGCGCCGGGTGGGGCAGCACGCGAGCGGCCACCTTGGAATGAGGATTGATCGCCGCCGGGCTGGCGGGCGCGAGGATCACCCGCTCTCAAGGCCTTCAGCAACGTTCCCACAACGCGGAGGATGACTGCGACACAGATCACCACGGCCAGCAGGATAATGACTCTGCCCATGAGCGTAACATATCACTCTTAGCTGATAAGCCCAAATGTAATCAAATCGACGCCGCTACCCGGAGCAACGACCAGCACGGCAGGCTAGACCGGCACAAGAAGTTGGTGCTTCCGCGATCCAGTTTTGTTGGGTCTCCAATAAATTTAACAAAGTGAAAGATTTGTCCTGATTTTTTTCGCACTTCAAACGTGTGGGGAGTAAATTCCAGTGTAAATTATTGAATATTAAATCGTTATGTTGGTTCCAACAACAGCTGGTAGCGGAAGCCCTGTATAAAATCTCGGCCCGGTCACTCGAACTCCAGCATTAGCAGCTCTCCGTGAATTCTCGGCGCACCCCATGTGGAATTTGCAAGTCTCATGTTGCGGGTAAGGGATCGAACCTCAACGGAAAGTTCTGGCCTGCCCCGTCGGCGGTTTCTTGATTTCCATGTCCAGTGCAATTGAAAACCTCTTCGATGTCACGCAAGAACCCTATCGGGTTTGGCGATCCCGATGGTAGACTTCGGACCTGCCCCCCCAGTTCGCTCAGATGATAATACGAATTTGACCCTCTCTGTTTTGGAGCGGGGATGGGGTGCAGGGCGGGGCCAGCGCAGTGGCGGAGGACAAACCCTTGTCGCGAGGATGATTCCTTTGCGGTGTGCATTATTGTGCATGGGGCGTCGTAACATCTGCAGGACCTTCCGGCAACCTATTCGTAATATTTACAGCGTATATTCAATCTCATGACCACCGTAGATTTTGTGTTTTTCGATGCCGGGGGAGGCCACCGTAGCTCTGCCACGGCACTCTGCGAAGTAATCGCCCGTCAGGAGCTGCCTTGGCAGACCCGCATGGTGAATTTGCAGGAGATTTTGGACCCGCTTGATTTCATTCGCAAGTTGACAGGCGTTCGTATTCAGGACACCTATAATGCAATTTTGAAGAAGGGTTGGACTCTTGGATCAGCCCAATTACTGAAGGTGCTACAGGCCGCGGTGCGGCATTACCATGATGAAGAAGTCGGTCTGCTGCGCGAGCACTGGGCGCGGTCCCAGCCTGATTTAGTTATATCGCTCGTGCCGCATTTTAATCGGGCGCTGAAAGAGAGCCTCGCCGGCAGAGCGGTTCCATTTGTTACGATCCTGACGGATATCGCAGACTTCCCGCCGCACTTCTGGATCGAGTCGCAGGATCAGTATGTTGTCTGCGGATCTGAAAAGGCTGCTCAGCAAGCTCGCGAGGCGGGAATTGCGGAGAGCCATATCTATCGCAGTTCCGGAATGATCGTTCATCCGCGGTTTTATGAGCCTGTTCGGATCGACCGCCAGGAGGAAAGACGGCGCCTTGGGCTGAAGGAGTCGCTGCCCACCGCGCTCGTGATGTTTGGCGGACAGGGCTCTGAGGTGATGCTGGAGGTCGCCAGCCGTGTCAATCAATCCGATCTCCAAGTGCAGATGATTTATATTTGCGGCCATAACGTCCGGTTGGCTGAGAAACTCAAGCAACTGACCGGCAACAAGCCCCAATTTGTGGAGGGATTCACCAAGGAAATCCCTTACTACATGAGCTTGGCAGACTTTTTTATTGGGAAACCTGGGCCGGGCAGTGTTAGCGAAGCTCTTCTG
Organism: Candidatus Sulfopaludibacter sp. SbA3; assembly: GCA_945865705.1. Classification (GTDB taxonomy): domain Bacteria; phylum Acidobacteriota; class Terriglobia; order 2-12-FULL-54-10; family 2-12-FULL-54-10; genus SHUM01. The sequence goes on along the minus strand of CAMBEY010000043.1, from coordinate 4,972 downwards.
ATGAAATTGCCAGTCATCGTTCAGCGGAACGCGTTGACGCTACCGCAGGAGAGGTACAACACAGAATGGATACTCGAAAACGAAGTGGGTCTGGTTGTGAAGAGCTTTCGGCATGTCGTGCCAGCTATCCGCGAGATGCTGGACCCACAAAAGTATTCTCGGTTCCGTGCGAACGCCGCGAACCAAACCATTCGGGCTGTGCTGGAAATCCCAGACATGCTCAAGGAAATTCTCGCTAGAGAACTCAAGGCACAGGGCGCCCTTGCTGCAGTGTAAGGTACGGCGCACTACTTCCGGCAGTCTTGAATTCAATCGCCAGAATCGGCATTCGGTGGAACCAGTAGCGTCAACGCGTCAGGAACGATCGAGATGGTAGACGGCAGTTGTCCAATCAGCTCGCCATCTCTTGCTCTATCATCATGCAAGTTCTAATCCCAAGCACCCAATAAACTTCGGCAACTATCAATGCGGCAATCCAGTTTCCCCCAAAAGAGCACTATACATTCAGTGGCTGATTTCGTAAACTAGGTTCGAATAGCCTACTGCGTCCGTCTGTAGCCATGAGTTGTCTTGTCCGGTCGGAATGACTTGACGAAACCGAAACATGGCTTCGGACGTCTTCTATTGCTGGGAAGATTTTTCTCTCGGTTCATGAAGTGTGATCGGATGTACCGCATAAGAAGCACTCTGGCAAGTAAATTTTGATTGATCCGCCTTTGGCGAAAAGGAGTTTATCGAATGAACAGCATTATTCTGCGAGCGGGATTACTGGCCGCTTTGGCAGTGTCTTTTGGGGCCAGTGTCCAAGCCCAGCAGGTAAGCATGCCGGCGAAGCTGGCACAGCAAGCTTATCCAGACCTCATTGTCTACAACGGCAAGATTATTTCTGTAGATAACCCCTCATTGACCAGTGAACTGGGGACCAGATACGAGGCCATGGCCATCCGTGGCGAGCGCATTCAGTTTCTGGGGACCAGCGCGGAAATTCTTACGTATGCCGGACCGCAGACCCGCAAGATTGATCTGAAAGGCCGCATGGTGATCCCCGGGATCATTGACTCGCACACGCATCTTCACAACCACGCTTATTCCTGGTGGGCCCGGACCAATACCGCCAAATACGCCCACTTGGCCAAGCGGATTTCCGTAGAGGGGAAGACGTTTCAAGAGTTGAACAAAGGCATCGAACTGGCTATCAAGGAAGGCATGTCCGGCATAGCGAAGGAAACGTGGGCGGACATCAGCGTCCCCGGCGGCACGGACATCGGGATGCCCTACCTGCGCTCAGACTCGTTGACACGCGAGATGTTGGATAACTGGGCTCCGGATCGTCCGGTCTGGGTTTCCGCGAATGTGGAATACAAGTTGAACACCGCAGCGCGCGATCAGCTGCTCACATATTATGGCGTGGAACCAACCGATGAAAATCTGGAAAATGCCGTCCAGCACGCCGTAACCATCAATCGCACCAGAATCTCCGACGCCTACTTCGAGAACAATATCGGCGAACTGGCCAATGCCATGGAGCATGGCATGAAGTCCGCCGCCGCCAACGGAATTACGGCGTTCTCCTCCCACATTGTCGGCCTGCGGTTCATGCCCGCCTATGACCTCCTCCGCAAGGAAGGGCGGATGCCGATTCGTTTCGGATGGGCACATCGGCTGTGCCAGTTGGTGGAAAGCAATGTCCCCGGCTGCTTCCTGCACACGGGGTCCCTCGGGGGCGTTGGAGACAACTATTATTGGAGCGTCGGCATGACCTTGGGCGCCCTGGACGGCGGGCCTCCCTCGATCTGCACCACCATGGAAGCGGCTCCCTCGGCCAAGGCTGCGGAGAAATGCTTCCTGCAACCCGGCAACCAATACGCGAAGGCCATTAAGACGGCGCTCGAGAATCGCTATCGGTACATCATTAACCATGTCTATGGGGATAAGCCCGTGGACTATGTAATGGACATCATGGACCAGGTGACCAAGGAGAACTCCGAGATCACTTTGAAATACTTTCAGGATCTGCGCATGACCTCCGATCACTGCGGTTTCTATCCCCGCAAAGAACAGCTGGCGCGCATGGCAAACTACAAATGGATCGTCAGTTGCGATATTGCGTTTATCAACCGCAGCTATCCCTGGCTGAGTGTTTATGGAAAGCAGCACGCCAACCGCATCGCACCCATGAAGAGCATTATTGACGGGGGCGTAATGGCGACCTTGGAGTATGAACTCCGAACCGAAACCGGCGAAGGCCCGACGCTGTGGGCGCAGGGCATCCAGGCTATTACCCGCACGAATAACCGCGGGGACATTGTCGCTCCAGAAGAGGCCATCACCCGTGAATTGGCGCTGAAGATGATCACCGTCTTCCCGTCGTACTATGTGCTGAAAGAGAAGGAAATCGGGACGCTCGAGGTTGGCAAGCTGGCTGACTTCGTGGTGTACAACAAGGACTATCTCACCATTCCAGTGGCTGAGATCCCCACCGTATTCCCCTTGATGACCGTGGTCGGCGGCAAAACCGTTATTCTGCGTCAGGAGTTCGCGACTGAACTTGGCACGCAACCGGTTGGTCCGCAGGTCAAGTTCGAATTCAAGGAAGAATATAATGAGGGCGAAGTGCCGGTACCTACGAATTAAGGTTAGCATCCGTTTTCAGGATGCAGCCATGATTCAGATGCAGGCGAAATGTGTCTATTTAAGGGGGACATCATCCGGTGTCCCCCTTTTCTCCACTTCCAGTGTCCGATACCGTTTTCGGCAGAGTGGCGGAGCGCAGTAACGCAGAAAGTAAGAAGGGGATTTCCATGCGAAAAGCCAAGAGAACAATGACCGGGCAAATGACACTGCCATTATGTCTCCTTTTGCTAACGTCAGGGCTGCTCCCGGCAGGGCTGCTGGCGCAGGCTCCGGCGCAGGCTAATGAAGAGGCATGGAAGCGGCATATGGAGACTGCCGCGACCGCGCTCAAGGCCGACATCTCCAAAGATGCGTTTTCTGCTTTGGGCAGCGCTCTGCGCGAGGCCGAAATGTTTGGTCCAGGAGATCAGCGCCTGGCGAACACGTTAAACCTGATGGCCGCTTTCCAGCGCTCCCAGGGGAACATCGAGGAAGCGGTATCTCTCTATTCACGACTCATCAGCGTCCTCGAGAAAGGCCAGGGTCCGGACCACCCGTCGGTGGCAAACGCCCTGGATACGCTGGCCGGCCTCCATATGGAGGAGCATAGGCTGACTCAAGAGGTAGCAGCGCAACAGGAAGAGCCTGCGCACGCGGAATCTCCGGAAGCGGGCCAGACCCACGAGCATGAATCACAACTGGTATCCGCGACAAAACTTTTCCAGCGCTCCCTGGCAATTCGAGAGAAAGCCCTCGGCCTCAATGATCCCGGCGTTGACGCCAGCGTCAACCGTCTGGCAATGGTCTACGACGAGCAAAAAGAGTATGCACAGGCAGAGGCGCTGTTGCGCCGTTCGCTGGAGACCCGCGAGCGCGTGTTTGGAAAGGAAGCTGCCGAAACGGCCTCCAATTTCTACAATCTCGGAATCCTCGCGCAGAAGCGGGGAAATCTGACCGAGGCCGAAGCGCTGCTGAAGCGGTCCTGGCAGATACGCGAGAAACATTTCGGCCTGCAGGATCTGGAACTGGAACGCAGCTTAAGCGCGCTGGCGCCCATTTACATGCAGCAGCGGAACTACCAGCAGGCGGATATCCTGCTCCGGCTCGCTCTCTCGATTCGGGAAAACAAGATGGGGAAAGAACATCCCAGCCTGGTCCCTGTTTTGGGCAGTCTGGCCGGCCTCCATGCGCTGCAGAACCGTCCAGCGGAGGCCCAGAAGCTGCTCGAACGCTCGCTCGTCCTCGAGGAGAAGTCGTTCGATGCAGAGAATGCCTACTTAGTCCCCACGCTGAATAATTTGGCGCTGGCGCACCTGGCGCAGGAACACTATGCCGAAGCCACCCGCATCTGGGAGCGCGTTATCGTGATTCAGGAAACCAACAACGGTATCTTTCACGCCAGTCTGCTGCCGACACTGGAAGCCCTTTACGATGCCTATAAGAAGCAGGGCAAGGAGCTGGATGCCATCAAAATGGGCCGGCGCATGGAGGCCGTTGCAGAGATGTCCGGGCAGCACGAGCATTAATAATCGAATCCCAGATCGGTTGAGCGACGAGGAGCCAGGGAGCTGAGCTAGCAGAGTTCGATAGGTGTCCCACGCTCTCAGTCAGTGAATTCGAGAACTCTTTCATGGGGATAGATAGTAGACGCTGATCCGCCGTTCTTTATGGGATATGGTCGGCTGGCCAAGCTACTCGCCGGAGCGTTCCCTGAACTTTCCCGTGAATGGAGTGGCTCCCAGTTTTACCAGGAGTTCGGAAGTCACTTTGTTTACTCGAAACGCTGGTCTCCGGAAGCGGTCGTCATAGCGGCCGCCGGGGAGGTTCCGGTATAAACGGCCTTCCGGATCACCGAGGGCGATCTCCAGCGGGGTCATGCCGTACATGTCCTTGACGTCCAGGTTGGCTCCCTTTTCCGCCAAAAACTTGATCATGTCGTTCCAACCAAGATAAGCCGCGGCGTGCAGCGCGGTTCGACCGTCACCGTAGATGCCGCCTTTCGCTGCTCCATTCACGTCGGCGTTGGGATCCAGCGCCATCACTAGCTTCAGCGCTTCGATCGCTCCCTTTTCGTCCCGGCGTCCGCGTTCCGTGCCCAACCCAGACGCCACCAGCAGCGTAGAGACGCCTTCGGAAGTCACAATCCTGGGATCGGCTCGCCCTTCCACCAGAGTGCGCATGGCGGCCACGTCGCCCGAAGCTGCTGCCAACATGAACGGGGTTGCGCTGACTAGCTCAATTTGTGGATGATCCTCCCCGCCGCGCGCGAGGAAGGGGTATTCGAGGTTGGGGAAATTCTTTTCAATGCGCGTGTTGGGATCGGCTCCATGAGCCATGAGCGCCTTCAGCAGGCCGGGCA